>NZ_JBQMWH010000020.1:0-41230 GCF_053470345.1 Thalassotalea agariperforans
AATTATTGGTTTAGATGACTAAACGACATAATTTCAGCCTTGATTAAAACGATTTTATCTCTCAGCTGAATTATTAAACAAAGATAAACAGACCCTAGTAAACAGTATTAAGCTATTTTTATTCTGACAATTTTCATCACTTCAATTTCAAAGCCAGCAACATTTTCAGTTTCTGGATAATAGGTAATATTAACGCGTTGACCATTTAGTGATTTATAGTGTTTTTTACGTTTATATTTAAAAGGCGTGTCAATACCGTCTAACATTATAGTGTTAATATACCAATCGTCTTGTTCTCGCTGTACATGAGAGATCACTTTGATATCTTCGGTATGAGTTAGGTTAGGGTGGTTTTCAAGCAATTTTTTTATTGGAGACTTCGCCATAATTAGTGTTCACCGGTTAAGTATTGTTGGTAACCGTCAATGGCAAAATAACGGATAGATTTTTTTTGTTTGATTCTTTTTGCTATTAGTTGCTCGTTAGCATAAATACGTACAACTTGTTTGTCGCCATTACTATCCGTGTCAAATTGATGGTTTTCATTTAAGCGCAAATCATCAAATTCAGTTTTCATTATCAGTTTCAAAATTATAAACCATTGATTTCTTTTTTAATGCTATAACCTTCATCGGTTACTATTTTTTCTAGTACTTGAATACGAGACTCTAGATTAGTGACCTGCTGTTTTAATTGCTCGTTATCAGCATCTGAAGCTTGATTGTGTTTAAGCATTTTTTCTTTAAAGGCTAAATGTTTTTTATACATATCGAAAAGCGTACCAAAAACAACCGTGATTAATACTATACAAACTACCATGGTTTGACCTGACATCACACTATCTCCTTATTTATCTTGTTATTGAGTATACCAAAAGAATGAAATTTTAATACAAAGCAACCTTGTCAAAATTAATGCGTTTTTAAAAAGCCATTAAAAAAGCAATCAAAGATTGACGTAAAATAAACTTTCACATGCCGGTAGAGATAATACCATAATCTACACTTGCTTTAGCCATAGCTGTAAAACAGCCTGTGGCAGCAGTACAAATAAATAAAAAAGCACGGGGCAGTGTTATTTTCATAACATTTCTTTTTAGCTTCACCTAAATATATAAAGTGTAACTTCAAGAATTGAATAATCAGTAAAGACGTTTGATTCGTATGATCTTGCAATTGTTTTAAAACCCACATAACTGTTATTACCATAACACATAAAAAACCATCTGGTGGTATTACCAATATCTGTTAATTGTTTTTATCGATAGAGAGTTTTTATTGAAAAACCTAGTCTGTCCGTCATTTTTTTATAAATATATTTTTTAACGGAACGATTAAAAAGTTTATTTATTTAATTTGTGGTAAATGTTTACATGTTTTTTTTATATCGTGTTTGTTTGTTTTTAATTGTATGATTTTTAATGTTTTTATTTTTGTTTTTATTTTTTGTTTAAGATTTGTTTGTTTTTGGTAATGATAAGTAGTGGTTTTAAAAATAAATGTTATTACCAATTAAGTGGTTTTTAATTGTGTTTTTTATCGACCAAAGGTTGACCAATTTGTTTTTTTATGGAATATTTTGTTGTGACAAAACAACAGAAGTTTTGCAAAGTTAATAATTATAAATAACTAAGGGAAAGAATATGAGTCATAAATTATCTAAAATATCTTTAGCAGTGCTCTCAGCAACTGCTTTGCATATGACCACATCAGTTCAAGCACAAGAAGCGCCTACTGCCGCGAAACAAGCTGTTGAAGTGATTGAAGTAACCGGTATCCGTAGCTCTCTTACCAGTGCACTAGCTGAAAAGCGTGATGCTAGCAGTTTAGTTGAGGTCATTATTGCTGATGATATTGGTAAGTTACCTGACCAAAACTTAGCGGAAGTGCTTGAAAACGTTACTGGTGTACAAATTACCCGTACAGCTGGTGTTGGTACTGGCGTGCAAATTCGTGGTACTAATGCAAACCGTACCGAAATTAATGGTGTATCTACCGTAGGTTCTGGCGGTGGTCGTAGCGGTATTGATTTTGAAGATGTTTCAGCTTCTATTATTGCTGCTGTTGAAGTAACAAAATCACCTGAAGCTAAAACGACTGAAGGCTCTGTAGGTGGTACTGTTAATTTACGTACAATTCGTCCTTTACAGTTATCAGAAACTTTAGGATCTGTTCGTGTACAAGGCGAAAACAGTAGCTTAAGTACAGAAAGTGTTATGCCAAGATTTTCAGGTACCTATGGTGATAACTGGGAGCTTGACTTTGGTAAAATAGGTTTTGTTATTAGTGGTAGTTACAGCGAGCAAGAAGCAGTTTCTTTCCGTCCTAGAACTGACCGTGATGCCCTTAATGAAGATGGCGTTCTTGGTATTAACTTCTTATTGCAAGAACAAGAAAATGATGATTATGAAACGGTTAATATTGCATCAACCGTTGAATTTGCACCTAACGATGATTTGAAGTTTTATTTTGATACTATCATTAACTCTCAAGAACAAAGTCGTGACCAATACAGACTTCAAGCTTCTGGTGTAGGTGGTATTTTAAACGGTAATAAACCAACAGCTACTGAAACTATTAATTTTGGTTCATTAGGTGGTGTTAATATTCCATCAATGGAAGCTTCATTAATTGGCGACATAAACCCAGACTATACAGGTTCTAAACCGAGTGAGCCAAACTTACGTATGTCTAGTGAAACAGGCTCACGTATTACAGACTCTGAAGTATTTGTATTCGGTGGTGAATATCAACATGAAGACTTTAAGTTAAGTGCTGAAATTTCATCATCATCTTCTGAAAGTACTAAGCCGAAGTTCGATACAACATTGAACTTTATGAACCCTAACTCTCCTGATGTAGCTAAAGTTTCTCTTCAAAGTGGTACGACAGAAGTTCCATTAATGGACGGAATTACCTCACTTCAAGAGGCTATTGATAGCGTAAATGGTACTGGTGGTTATTTACTTAATGATAATGGCGTGCCATTTTCTTATGACTTATCAGGAAAAACCTTATCATTTGGTTTAAACCAAGCTTCATCTGTAGTTCCGACACCAGAGCAACTATTTAACCCTGCTAACTATTATTTAGCGAAAATGGAAAAAAGTGGCGATACTCAAGAAAACTCTGAAACGGGTGTACGTTTTGATCTTGAGGTTTATGTTGATGACAGCATTATCACTTCAGTTGATTTAGGTTACCGTTTTAATGCTTCTTCGAGTGAATTCCACAAATATAAAGATACTTGGAGCACTAGCGACCAAGCAAAATCTATTAGCGGTACGCTAATTTCTGACCTTTTAGTTAAAGGTCCTAATAACTTTGGTGATGGTGATGACCGTGAATTGTTTATCAAAGATTTCTTACTTGTAGATCCTGATAAAGCGTTCTCTGACCCAGAAGGTACATTAGCCACAATTGATAAGGCTTACAATGTAACATTAGGTACTAGTGATTCTGCTACGATGGATGTTAGTGAAGATAGAGGTGCTTTTTACTTAGTTGAAGAAGAAACTCATGCGCTTTACGCACAAGCTAATTTCGAGTGGGAAATGATTCGCGGTAATGTTGGTGGTCGTTATATCAGTACTGAAGTTGATTCAATCAGTAATTATGATGTAGGTGTACAATCAATCCTTTCTGGTGACTATAGCTTCTTCTTACCTCGTTTAAACGTGGTTGCTGATGTTGCTGATGATATGGCTATTCGTTTCGGTGCAAGTAAAGATATCCGACGCCCTAACTTCGATCAGTTAAGTGCAGCGTTTGACTTTGGTACTAATGAAAATACGGCCGTGGCATTAGGTAACCCAGGCTTAGAACCTGAAGAAGTTGTATCGCTTGACCTTTCATGGGAATGGTATTTTGCTGAAGCGTCAATTGTAAGTGTTGGTTACTTTACTAAAGAGCGTACAAACATCTTTGGTATTAAAACATACGAAGCACCACAAACACCAAGTACAGAGACAACAAGTGGTTTCGTGCGTGAAACAGCCTTAGATTGTCCAGGCGGCGGTATATACAACCCTAATGTAGTAGCTAACACGTTAGGTGAGCTAGGCGCAGTAGGTATGTGTGTAGATTATTCTGAACCATCTAATGACTCAGAAACCACAACCGTTTCAGGTTGGGAATTCTCAGCTCAATACGATCTTGCTGGTTTTGAAGATGAATTAGGTTGGGCATCAGGTTTTGGTGTTGCAGCGAATTACACAATACAAGACTTTAAAGGTGGTTCAACAGAAGATTGTACTGGTGGACGTGGTAAAAATGTTCTTGGCGATATTTGTGCTGAGCGTGGTTTAGAAGACTTTTCTGAAAATGCCTATAACTTAACGGCATACTATGAAAGAAATGGTTTATCTGCACGTATGCGTTACACATGGCGTGATGCGTTCAAATCTACCGATTTCGCAGGTGGTTCTAGCACGAATAGTACTTTGAGTTTCCCTGTAGTAACAGCAGCAAGAGGTCAACTTAACGCGAGTGTCAGCTACGATGTTACTGATAAATTAAACATCGGACTTGAAGCAGTAAACCTTACTAATGAAGGTATAAAGCAATATTGTGTTAATGACGATGCACTTTTATGTTTCGTAGGTCTTCCAGACCGTCGTGTAACATTTGGTGCTAGCTACCGTTTCTAATATGTGAGAACAACAGTTCGATTATTTGGTACTTACCAAATAACACATTTAGTTGAATGTTAAATTAACCCCAGCATGTGCTGGGGTTAATATTTTAAGAAAGTAAATGTAAAACGGTTTGTACATATTAAATTGATGAGGTTAGTAAGATTTTGTATAAACAATTAATGCGGCAAGCTTATGAGGTGTCTCGTTAATTTAACAACTCAACAGATGAAAGTTTTCTAATCTAAAACTATAGTTAGAAGATAACCCATTGTAAATATTCTAAATTGGAGAAAGGCGTTGATAAAAATTAAAGTCACAGCCCTATTACTGATAGTAACTATATTGTCTATTCCCTTAAGTGCGCAGTCACGAGAACATCCAAATTTGATTATGACCAAATCTGGGGTAGAAAAAATTAGAAAGAATTTAGGTAAAGTGCCTTTGTTCGATGCCACACTTCAACGTGTGAAACAAGAAGTTGATGCGGAAATTGCGTTTGGTATTGACACCCCAATCCCAAAAGATTTTTCAGGTGGTTATACCCATCAGCGTCATAAAAAGAATTTTCAAGTGGCGCAAAAAGCAGGCGCATTATATCAAATACTTCAAGATGATAAATATGCCAAATACGTTCGGGATATGTTATTCCAGTATGAAGCTATGTATAAAGACTTACCTATTCACCCGCAAGAGCGCTCATATGCTCGTGGTAAATTATTTTGGCAATGCTTAAATGACAGTAACTGGTTGGTTTATATGAGCCAAGCCTATGATGCTATTTATGAAACGTTATCAGCCCAAGAGCACGATAAATTACAAAATAATTTATTTCGTCCATTCGCCGATTATATTTCTATAGTCAATCCACAGTTTTATAATCGTATTCATAACCACAGCACTTGGGGCAATGCGGCTGTTGGTATGATTGCATTGGTAATGGATGACGAAGAATTATTGCAACGTGCCTTATATGGCATTGAAGATGACGGTTTGGAATTAGGCCTTAAAGATAACGATGGCGGCTTTATTAAAGTAGCAGGGCAAAAAGCTGGCTTTTTAGCTAACCTAGAAGACCCATTTTCACCAGAAGGTTATTTTACCGAAGGTCCTTATTATCAACGTTATGCAATGTACCCATTTTTAATTTTTGGCTTAGCTATGCATAACGTTAAACCTGAAATGAAGGTATTTGAACATAAAGACAATGTTTTATTAAAAGGGGTTGATGCGCTGCTCAATTTATCTGATGCTGACGGTGATTTTTTCCCTCTTAATGATGGTCAAAAAGGCATGTCTTATTACACGCCGGCTTTAGTAACAGCGGTTGATATTGCTTATCATTATGGCAAGCAAGCGCCTAAATTACTTGGTATTGCAGAGAAACAAGGTTCGGTATTATTAGATCAATCAGGACTGTCAGTGGCTATTGGCGTTCGTGATGGTAAAGCTGAACCGTTTGTGAAAAAGTCGGTTAATTTTTCAGATGGTCATGATGGCAAGCAAGGTGGTGTTGGAATTCTAAGATACGGCAATGAAGAGTTAACGTTAGTGTTTAAATACGCTGCTCAAGGTTTAAGTCATGGTCATTATGACAAGCTTTCTTATTCACTTTATGCCAATGGTGATGAAGTATTACAAGATTACGGCTTAGCACGTTTTGTTAATATTGAACAAAAAGGTGGTGGTAACTACTTAAAAGAAAATAAAACCTGGGCAAAACAAACCATTGCACATAATACACTAACACAAAATCAAACCTCGCATTTTGGTGGTGATTATGAAACGGGGAGTAAACATCATTCTGAGCTTTATCTTTATGATGATTTAAATGAAAAGGTTCAAGTAGTTAGTGCTACTGAGTCAAATGCGTATCCGGGCACAAAAATGCATAGAACCATGGCGATGATCAAACTCGATGATTTTGAAAAACCGTTTGTTCTCGATATCATGAAAGTGACGTCAGCCGCTAAAAATCAATATGACTTTCCTTTTTATTTTATGGGACAAGTTATCGATATGAACTTTACCTACGACTCACCGGCTAGCTTAAGTCCTTTAGGGGCTAAAAATGGTTATCAGCACTTGTATTTAGAAGGTAAAGGAAAACCCGCTGCTAATAGTACCCAATTTTCATGGTTAGGTGATGGTAAATACTATACTTTGACCACGGCAACGGATGCTAAAGATGAGCTGTTATTTACTCGCATTGGCGCGAATGATCCTCAGTTTAACCTTCGCCGAGATGCCGCGTTAATGATCCGTAGAAATGATAGCAAGGATACTGTTTTTGCTTCTGTTATTGAACCACATGGCGCTTATAGTCCTATTTCTGAATTGTCTGAAAATTCTAAGAGTAGTATTGCAGCATTAAATGTGATCCATGATGATGAAAACTACACGGCGGTTTCAATTACTGATCTAAAAGGCAATAGCAGTGTCTTTATCTTAGCAAACAAACAAACAGCGACGGATAAAGCACATAAATTGAAAATAGCAGGTAAGCAATACCGCTGGACAGGCGCGTACTATTTTACTGGTAGTTAGCAAGTTATTGCATTATGAGTAACCTGAATTCAGGTTAAGTAGGAAGGGGGATTGCAGCGATGTTGCAATCCCTTTTTTTATTTATATCGAAAATAAGTGTTGATAAAAGTGGTAAGTTTAAACTGTTTTATTGGCGTTTTATTTTGTATTAAGCAGTTTTTTTACTGATTTATGATAAAATCCCGTTTACTGAATTAATCTCTATAAGCTATATCTTTGTGCCATACTCCGATTTATTAACCCCAATCACATCCTTTTTAAAATGTGAAACCCCCGATACTTGGATTGAAGAAGCGATAAAAGCTGAAAATTTATCAATGCTTTTATTAGATCATCTAATATGTGAATTAAAAGCGGCACAATCTGCCATGTTTCTTATCCGTAAGTATGCAGTAGACAAAGAAAGCGGTCAGGCATTATTAGAGTGGCTTAAGCCGTTTGAGCAGTTTGTTTATAAAAAAGAAGGGGATTGGCAATCGCTGAACGATAAAAACAGCCTGAAAAAGTCGATGTTACCTAAAGCCAATTCAAAATATGGCCAAGACTTGATTGATAAAATGGTGATGTTAATTAAAGAAGAATTACACCATTTTTACCAAGTTTTAGAAATTATGCATGAATATGGCATTAGCTATAAGCATATAACCCCAGGGCGTTATGCTAAAGGCATGTTAAGCCATGTAAAAACTCACGAGCCAGAAACCTTAGTAGATAAATTAATTTGTGGTGCTTATATCGAAGCCCGTTCATGTGAACGCTTTGCTAAATTAGCACCTCATGTTGATAAACGTCTTGGTGATTTTTATGTATCTTTGCTTCGCTCAGAAGCTCGGCATTATCAAGATTATTTAACATTAGCCGAAGAAATTTCAGGCACTAATATTGATGAAAAAATTGCTTTTTTTGGTGAAAAAGAAGCAGAGCTTATTTTAATGCCTGATACTGACTTTAAGTTTCATAGTGGTGTGCCCGCTTAACTTTATTTGTACGTTAGGCGGCAACCATTGAGCAGTTTCTACCGGCAGATTTTGCTTGATATAAAGCTTCATCAGCGCGTTTAAATAGCTCTAACCAGCATTTTTCTTTTTGCGTTTGTGCAATACCAACCGAAACCGAAATTTGTGGTAAATAACTATCGGAATTACGCTGTTTTAGCTTAAGATTTGAAATGGTTAAACGAATTTTTTCTGCAATCACTTTGGCTTCGCTTAAGGTTTTATTAACCATCACCACGACAAACTCTTCTCCGCCATATCTGACGGCGAGATCAAGATCAGAAATATTAGCTGTGATTGAATTAGCCACACGCTGTAATACTTTGTCGCCAATAAAGTGGCCAAAATTGTCATTAATTTTTTTGAAATGATCAATATCAATAGCTAAAGAGGTATGGGTTTCTTCAATATCAATATTTTGGAGTTTTTCATCACAGCCGCGGCGGTTAAGTAAGCCGGTGAGGGCGTCAGAAATCGCTTCTTTGCGAGCCACTTCAAGTTTTTTCTTTAATTCATTTACTTCGTTGTTAGTTTTATTTAACGCTTCAGATAACGTTTTGTGTTGGTTGGCTGAATTATTTACTGTTGTTAATAAATAGTTTACCACTTTATTGAGGGATTTAGATTGATTGGTTTTTTCTAGCACTTGGTCAATTTTTTGTAAATTACCAATGGCTTCTTCATCTAAACTTAGTTGGGTGTCAATTTTATCTAATAATGTGTTTATTGATTCATTGAGCGGACTCATAACGGCCTGTTGCACTTGTTCAGAATTTGACACAAATTCATTGAATAAGGCTTCTAAAAAAATGCAGTCGAGCGCTTTATTTTGTTTTATTTGTAAATTGATTTGTTGATTAAGCTGAGGATTACTGCCATTAGTATATAAAAATAATACTGAATAATTTACTGGGGTTGGCGGTATTGTGTATTTTGTTAGTAGTTCAAAGGTTAAATCCGCATAGCGTTTTGCAGATTGAAATTTGTTATTGTTGTTATCCATTTTTTCCCTTCAATATTTAGGGCTAATACAAACTTCAGCTTTATTATTATATTTATTTTTGAGTTTAATTTTTTATTAGCATTTGTGATTATGCAAATACAGTTTACCAACAAAAATGTTGAACATTCAATGTAAATTTTTTGTTAATATAGTTTTGTTTTATTGTGTTTTTGTACTAAAACAGTACGAGTTATTTGATGGTTAGTTAATAAGGAAAGGCCGTGACCTAAAGGTTTTTATTAATTTCCTTTTAAATCAGCTTGTTATGATGTTTTTTTTGATGTTGATGGTAAATAAAAAGTAAGTAATAACTATAGATAAGCAGATTATTTTGCTTGAAAAGGTAAGTTGAGTAATTCTTTGTTATTTTTATCAACTTTTAGCCATGCGCCTTGTTCGTACCAATCACCTAAAACAATACGAGTTGCTGGCTTATCATTAGCCGTTAATTGGTGAATAGCGGGTCTATGAGTATGACCATGGATCATCAACTGGCATTGATAGGTTTCTAAATCTTTTACCACTTCAGATAAAGTAACATCCATGATATCGAGCGATTTAGCCTGTTGTGCTTTTTTACTTTTTTCTCGGTAATTATGCGCGATTTTCTTACGAATAAAAAAGGGTAGGTTGGTCATAAAACCTAACCACCACCAAGAGCGCGATTTTTTGCGAAACTTCTGATATTCAACATCCATGGTGCATAAAGTATCGCCATGCATTAATAACGTTTTTTCACCGTATAAATCGATAACATACTTTTCAGGTAGCAATGTCATACCTGACATTTCGGCGTATTTTTTACCTAAAATAAAATCACGATTTCCGTGGATATAAAATACATCAGTACCGGAATGCACTAAATCTTTTAACGCTTTTGCAACACTGGTATTTAGTTCGGTGTTGTAATCATCACCAAACCATACTTCGAATAAGTCGCCTAAAATATAAAGCTGTTCAGCGTTGCTAGCATCATTTTTTAAAAACGATAAAAAACAGGCCGTAATATCGGGCCTGTTTTCTGCAAGATGTAAATCAGCAATAAAATAGGTAACTTGCTCTTTTACTTTTTTTATCATTAAAAAGTATTCAATTATTCAACGATAGTTTCAGTAATAATAATTTCTTCTTTTGGTACATCATCATGGAAACCAAAACGACCTGTTTCGGCTGTGGTCATTTTATCAACCACGTCCATACCTTCAACAACTTCACCAAATACACAATAACCCCAACCTTGAACAGTTTCGCTTTTAAAATCTAAGAAGTTGTTATCAACTAAATTGATGAAAAACTGCGCTGATGCTGAATGAGGATCTTGTGTACGTGCCATAGCTAATGTACCACGAGCATTACTTAAACCATTATTGGCTTCGTTTTTAATGCTAGCATTAGTGTCTTTTTCTTCCATGCCAGATGAAAAGCCACCACCTTGCGCCATAAAGCCTTTGATCACGCGATGAAAAATAGTGCCGTTATAAAATCCATCTTGTGCATATTTTTTAAAGTTTTCAGCGGTAATTGGTGCTTTATCGAAATCTAGGTTAATTTTGATATCGCCTAAAGTTGTTTTAAATGTGATCATTTTTTAGTTTCCATAATAAAATATGGGAGAATTGTAACCTAACGAGAATTTCTGTAAAGGGAAGTGATGACCCTTTGTCGATGATAATGTACAATCTGCGCTAATTTTTCAGGTAAATCTAGGAAGCAATTACGTAATGCTGCAAATATACAATACATTATCTCGCCAAAAAGAAACGTTCACACCAATAGAACAAGGTAAAGTTGGCCTATATGTTTGTGGTGTCACGGTTTATGACCTCTGTCATATTGGCCATGCGCGTACTTATATTGGTTTTGATAATATGGTGCGTTACTTACGTTTTTCTGGCTATGATGTCACCTATGTTAGAAATGTTACTGATGTTGATGACAAAATAATCAAGCGCGCCATTGAAAACAATGAAACCTGTGAAGCGTTAACTGCACGTACTATGGCAGATATGCATCAAGATTTTGACGCTTTAAATTTATTACGTCCTGATATTGAACCGCGTGTTACAACGCATATGCAAGAAATCATTACTATGGTTGAGCAATTAGTAACAAAAAATCATGCTTACGTTGCTAGCTCTGGCGATGTTTTATTTGATGTATCGAGCTTTGCTAAATATGGTGAATTAAGTGGTCAAAACCTAGAGCAGTTACAATCTGGCTCTCGAGTTGAGGTAGACGATAGCAAACGTAACCCGCTTGATTTTGTGCTATGGAAAATGGCTAAAGCAGGTGAGCCGAGTTGGTCATCACCTTGGGGGGAAGGTCGCCCAGGTTGGCACATTGAATGTTCGGCAATGAATGCTAAAGAATTAGGTCATCATTTTGACATTCACGGCGGCGGCTCTGATTTATCGTTCCCACATCATGAAAATGAAATCGCGCAAAGTTGTTGTGCGCTTGATACGCCTTATGTGAATTATTGGATCCACACAGGCATGGTGCAAGTCGACCAAACTAAAATGTCAAAATCATTAGGTAACTTTTTTACCATACGTGAAGTGTTGGCCAATTATGACGCCGAAACCACACGATATTTTTTAACATCAGGTCAATACCGTAGCCAACTAAACTACTCTACCGACAATTTAGATCAAGCAAGAGCATCAGTGGAACGTATTTATACGGCATTACGTGATGTTGAAACGTTAGCTAATTATCAATTAGATAAATCTCAGCCTTATGTTGAACGCTTTTGTAAAGCGATGGATGATGACTTTAACACACCAGAAGCGCTCTCAGTGTTATTTGAAGTAGCCAAAGAGCTGAATGTTGCTAAACAACAAGGAAGTGAAAATAGCAAAGCAGTAGAACTTGCTTCAATATTAAAAGGGTTAGGTAATTTATTAGGCCTGTTACAGCAAGATCCGGCTGATTTTTTACAAGGTCAGGGTGATGATGATGAGGTTGCCGCAATTGAAGCGTTAATTGCTCAGCGTAATCAGGCGCGAGCAGATAAAAACTGGGCATTAGCCGATGACGCCAGAGACAAATTAAATGCCATGAACATTATTTTGGAAGACAGTGCTGGTAAAACTACTTGGCGTAAAAAATAATCAGTTAATCAATTGATTCAGTTATAAGTAATTAAAGGGGAAGTTGTATTCCCCTTTTTCATGTCTTCATTTTAGTATTCTTAATTCTATTAATTATATAAGCTATTTTTTGCGCTAGCGGCATTAGAATTTCACTCATTTGGAATTCACGCATTTGGAATAAGCAAACAACCTCCATTCTACTTTGCTATTACTTAAAATAGCCTATTGCTGAAAATATAAACAAAGATCAACAGACTCTAGTGCCAAGATTATCCAATTATACTTTTGCAAGCTATAGTGAAAAAGCGGCTGTTTTTTGTTCATAAGGTAGCGTTAAATTATTATTGACCAATGAATAAGAAGCCATTAAGGTAAAAAATAAGCATAATAATTATTAAAAGGAAGGCGGTATGGCAGAAATGGTGGCGGAAAAAACACATCTTGATATCAAAGCTTCATATTTAGCAGCTGAAGATTTAAAAATTGCCGCGTCTTTATTGTATCAGTCTTATCATGATGATCCCGTTTTTCTTGATATCTTTGATGCTAAAAAAGCTGATTATGAACAGCGCTTAAGGGCCTCTATTCGAGAAGAATTAAATGCTTTTTGGCAGGCTCAACAACCAATGGTTGGTCTTTATTTAGGTGAGTCAATGGTTGGCGTTGCTTGCTTAAATGGTCCTGATGAGCGAGTAAATTCAAACCGCTTTTGGCACTGGCGTTTAAAAATGCTGTTAAGTGCCGGTTATTTCAGTACTAAGCAAATGATTGAAAAAGAAGAAGCGATTATCAATGCCGTACCGCTGACTACCTTTCATATGCTGTCTTTTATTGCAATTCATCCATTACATCAACATCACGGCTTTGGCCATTATTTAATGGCGGCAGTTAATACCGTATTAGAAGAACATCCTAATAGTGAAGGTGTTGCTGTGTTTGCAACCAATAAAAAGTATCAAGAATTTTTTAATGATGTTGATTACAAAAAAATAAAACAATTAACTGTTGGTAAGGTGTCTGGTAGTTTGATGATCCATTACCGACAAAATAACTAACACATTTTTCTTCACAATAATTATTTACTTTATAACTGCTGTATTGCTTAGCTCTATTGCTTAAATACAGCGTTAAATTAATTACCTGAAAACAGAACTAGTAGAATAAAAAATATGTTCATGATGTTATTTCTTATCTCTATGTCCTGTTAATCTTTATTTATAATATGAGTAATGAGTACAGAAAATATGATCCGTCATACCGTGGTTTTTAAATTAAAGCACGAGCCCAATTCAGCAGCAGAACATCAATTTTTAGAACAAGCTCGTAAACTTAAAAGTTTACCCACGGTACTAAATTTTGAGTGTTTACAACAAATTAGTAGAAAAAATCATTTTACTCATGGTTTATCAATGGAATTTGCAAACGACGAGGCTTATCAAGCTTACAACGAAAACCCATTGCATATTGCTTTTGTTAAAAATTATTGGCTATTGGAAGTAGAAGATTTTTTAGAAATTGATTATTTGATCAGCGATAAAAAAGGTGAAATTTAATTAACTTATGCATAAAGTTATTATCTAAATAATAATTGTTTAGGTTATCTTTATTAGCTACTACCTTATTGGCTACCTTTAATGTAAGACATATCTCACAAAGGTGTGCGATATATTGTAAAAAATTATTGATTTTTATTATTGATTAAATGCTAAGCTTTTGAAAAATAAAATTTAATTAAAATTTGTTTTTTTTTACAATTAGATGAACAGCAAAGTTTTTTTCTTAGCGACTTTGTTAATTTCGTTTTTACTCTAATATTAACCATGTCAGGACGACACAGGGCAGGGAGCTCATTAGCTAGGATAGCAACGGAAAATCTCATGATGAGATTGTGTAATAAGGACGTTACTTAGGAATATTAACATAGGATGTGTTAACAAGGGACAATGTAACCAGGATGGTTAATAAGGATAGGAAATTTAATTTTTACTTCAGGATGAAGTGATGCTTAGGATGGCATAAAGGATAGGCTAGGAGCCTTAGGATACACTATGGATAGTTATTATGGATGATGGGAACACTGAATGTATATGCAGGATGCATTAAAAAGCTAATAGGAAAAGCGGCTCATTTGAGCCGCTTTTTTTTATTCTCAATTTGTACTTTTTGTTCATTTATTACTTGAATTAAAAAGTGCTATCCCCATATCTGAGTTAACAAAGATTCCGTTAATACAACGGGCATTTTTATTTTATGTTGAATACAGATAGGAGAAGTTTCAGATGTCTGAGACAGGTCAAAAAGAAGTTCATGGCTTTCAAACCGAAGTAAAACAGTTACTTCAATTAATGATCCATTCATTATATTCAAACAAAGAAATATTCTTACGTGAATTAGTTTCTAATGCCGCCGATGCTGCCGATAAATTACGCTTTAAAGCGTTATCAGACGGTGTTTTATTAGCCGGTGATAGTGATTTACGTGTTCGCATTAGTGCTGATAAAGAAAATAATACCTTAACCATTTCTGATAATGGTATTGGTATGACCCATGACGAAATTATTGCGCATTTAGGTACTATTGCTAAATCAGGCACAGCTGACTTTTTCTCTAAATTATCGGGTGATCAAGCCGCCGACTCGCAACTTATTGGTCAATTTGGTGTTGGTTTTTATTCTGCTTTTATTGTTGCTGATAAAGTAACGGTACGTTCGCGTGCTGCTGGTGCTGCGGCTAATGAAGCGGTTGAATGGTCTTCAGAAGGTGAAGGCGAATTCACCACAGCACAAATAGAAAAAGCTAATCGTGGTACCGATATTATTCTTCACTTAAAAGAAGAAGAAAAAGAATATGCGGATGAATGGCGCTTAAAGTCAATTGTGACTAAATACTCTGATCATATCTCTGTTTCAGTTGAAATGTTAACGCCGGCAGTGGCGGCAGTAGAAGAAGAGAAAGACGAAGAAGGTAATGTAATTCGTCCGGCTGTTGAAGCACAAGAAGCTAAGTGGGAACCTGTTAATAAAGCAACTGCGTTATGGACACGTGAAAAAGCCGATGTTTCAGACGACGAATACAAAGAGTTTTATAAACATGTATCACATGATTTTGGCGACCCATTATTATGGGAACATAATAAAGTAGAAGGTAAAACTGAATATACTTCTTTATTATATATTCCAGCTAAAGCGCCATTTGACTTGTACAATCGTGAAAAACAACACGGTTTAAAATTATTTGTGCAACGTGTATTTATTATGGATGACGCAGAGCAGTTCATGCCAACGTATCTACGTTTTGTTAAAGGTTTATTAGACTCAAATGATTTACCACTAAACGTATCACGTGAAATTCTTCAAGATAATAAAGTTACCCAAGCTATTCGTAAAGGTTGTACTAAGCGTGTATTAAAAATGTTAGAGCGTTTAGGCAATAAAGATGCTGAGCAGTATCAAAGCTTTTGGGATGAATTTGGCCAAGTGCTAAAAGAAGGTCCAGCAGAAGATTCTGCCAATAAAGATGCAATTGCTAAGTTGTTACGTTTTGCGTCAACCAATGAAAATACCGCGGTACAAAATGTTTCTTTTGCTCAATACATTGAGCGCATGAAAGAAGGCCAAGACAAAATTTATTATGTGGTGGCTGACAGCTTCGATGCAGCGAAAAATAGCCCGCATTTAGAAGTATTCCGCAAGAAAGGCATTGAAGTTTTATTACTATCAGATCGTATTGATGAATGGTTAGTGAGCCACTTAACAGAGTTTGACGGCAAACAATTACAGTCAGTAGCTCGTGGTGGTTTAGATCTTGGTGATATGGATGACGAAGAAACAAAACAAGCACAAGAGAAGTTAGAGCAAGAATTTGACTCTGTTGTTAAGCGTTTACAAGAAACCTTGGCTGATAAAGTGAAAGAAGTTCGAATTTCTAATCGTTTAACTGACTCACCAGCATGTATTGTTACTGATGATAACGATATGAGTAGCCAAATGATCAAGTTAATGGAATCTGTTGGTCAAGCCGTTCCTGAAACTAAGCCTATTTTTGAAATCAATGCTGAGCATGATTTAGTTAAACATATGGCGGATGAGCAAGACGATAGCCAGTTTACCCAATGGGCAGAAGTATTATTTGAGCAAGCTTTATTAGCGGAGCGTGGTAGCTTAAAAGACCCTGCTAGCTTTGTAACGCGTTTAAATAAGTTGATGTTAAGTTTAACCAAATAACATTATAAAGCTAAAAATAAAGGCGTGTATTACACGCCTTTTTTATATGTTTATCCAGAATTAAGCTGAATCGCTGAATTTATTTATCATCTAAATATTGGTTAGCATTAAGTGAAAACTGACCAAATAAGTCATTAATTAAACGATTTAGTTCTCCAGCCATTAAAGCAAAGTCAGCATCAATTTTTGCGGCAACATCTGCTTTATCAATATCATCATTTTGCTCTTGTAAGACATCAAAGAACTTAATACGTTTTATTGCCATATCGTCACATAAAATAAAAGAAATCGCTTCATCCCATTCTAAAGCTAGTTTCACTACGTACTTTTCAGCATCTAAGTGAACTTTAATTTCATCGCTACCTAAATCTTGGTTTTTAACACGAACAACGGCACCATCATCGCCTAAAGCGTGTAATTCTGCTTCCATACCTAATACAAATGGGTCGCCTAAATTCTTTTCTACTAACCAGTCGGTCATAACTTCATCAGGGGCAAGTTCAGGGCTTGGGCTAGTTACAGGTAAGGTGCCTAATGACTTTCTTAATAAGGCTAAAAAGTCTTCAGCTTTAGCGCGGCTGCTAGTGTTAATAACAATAATATTTTCATCGGCATTTATATAAGCATGAGTATCAGTAACACGTGAAAATGCGCGTGGTAATAATTCAAAAATAATATCTTCTTTAAATTGTTCTTTTTCTTTCTTGGTGGCGCCGCGGCTATGCTCAGCTTCAAGTTGATTAACTTTTTCATCAATCATATCTTTGATAACAGGAGCAGGAAGGATTTTTTCTTCTTTTCGGGCACATAATAAAAAGTTTTTATTAGCACAATGCACCGTACTACTGCCATGTTTACCCAGTGCGTTTACCCAACCAAAGTGAGCCATTTCAGTTGAACCACATGGCGTAAATAAATTTTCACTAAGTTGTTTTTCAAGATCTTGCTCTTGCCATTCAAATTTTTTGGTAAAAGCAAAAACGTAAAGATTTTTAAACCACATGAAGAGTTTCCTAATAAATTTGGTGAGAGATGGATAAAAAGAGCCGACATAATAGCGTAAATAAAAGCAACAAGTAACGCTTTTGTCAGGTTAATTATAAAATGATTTTTTACACCATGTTGGCAAATTCAATCTCATAGCTCAGGCCTGAATCTGGCTGACAATGAGCTGAAATTTTACCATTAAGGGTATCGGTAACCAAGGTTTGAATAATGTGTGTGCCAAGCCCGCTACCACCTTCAGAACCTTTAGTTGTATAAAAAGGTTCAAATAAGTTGTGCAGCTGTTCTTCACTAACGCCATTACCATTATCACGATAATTTAATTGTAAAGTGTTGTTGTACATTTTCACATCCATGGTGATTTCACCATGCTCAATACCGTCAAAACCATGGATAATGGAGTTGATCACTAAATTGGTGATGATTTGTGATACCGCACCAGCATGAACACAAATTTCAAGATCGTCGGGACAATTGATAATAATTTTGTGCTTGGTATTTTTTAATTTAGGCTGTAATGATTGAATAACACCATCAATATAATTGGCAACATTAATCTTTCTTACCTTATTGCTGGTTTGATCAACCGCAACCTGTTTATAGCTTGAGATGAGATCTGAGGCACGATCTAAGTTACTGGTCAACAAATTGATACTTTGAGTGGCATTGCTGACAAACTCTGATAATGATTTTTTGCTCAGTTTTTGCTCATCAACCTCTTTCTGTAATTGAGTTAACAAATCAGCAAGGTAACTAGTTGAGGTGATACTAACGCCGATAGGAGTATTAACTTCATGGGTTACTTCGGCAGATAAACTCCCTAGAGCAGCCATTTTCTCTGCTTCTAATAAACGTTCTTGTGCTTTATTTAATTCTAATATTGAATCTTTTAAATTCTGATTAGTGCTTAATAAGGTTTGTTCTGTTTTTTGACGGCGGTGGTTTTCATCTTCTAATTTTTTTTGTTGAACAAGCATTTCTTGTTTTTGTCGTTCCATTTTAAGCATAGAAGTACTTAATGAGGATGTTTTGCGAGCAACTTCCTGCTCAAGCTGTAAATTATGTTCATCTAGTTTACTGTTAGCCGCAATAATTTCACTTTGAGCGCTGTGAAGCTTGTCTTTATATGTGATCAACTCGTCAATTAAATTATTGTAGGCATCTTCTAAAACATTGAGTTCATTTTCGTCATAATTCATTGAATGAAGTTTTGAAGCTTCTGGGTCGTCAATATCAAATTGCTGTATTTGTTGCGTTAACTCGCTTAATGGTGTGGTTAAAAGTTTTGAAAACGCTAATGAAAAAAGTAACACTAAAACCGCGGTTTTTACCATGGCATTACCAATTAAGAAATAAATACCTACTTCAATGCGGTTAAAAATAACTTCATTACTTGAAAGTAGGGTAACACTACCAACTTTACTGGTACGGCCTGAAAACTCAAAAATTAACGGGAAGGTATGACCAAATAGGCCTTCTGAAAAAGAAGATAAATTAAGGTGATCGCCTTCGGTATTATCTTCATATTTCATGGTATCAATATTCGCTAATTGACCAAGTTGAGCAATAATTTGGTTATTTTCATCCTTTACTGAAATACCTTTTATCATTGGGATAGCAACTAAACCGTCAGCAATATCAATTGCTTGCTGTGTATTTAGCTCCCATACGGCGCGGGTTAAACTGCCACTGAAGGTTTTTTCTAAAGTTAATAGCTCATTATTGATATGAGCTTTGGTATTGATGTATTCGGCGACAATTTGAATGCCGGTAACAATAAACGTTAGAACAAAGTAAAAAGACAATACTCTGGTTAGTAGTTTTTTCGAAATACTTTTTACTTTCATTTAGCTACCGCTTTTATTTTCCATAGTTATGATTGTAATCATTTTTAATTAAGTAGAAAGCCTTTTTAGAAATTTTCCTGTTTTGACAAAAAGAAAAAGGAATAAATAGTAATAGGCTAAATTTATTCTATAGTTTAATCATATTATTAACCTAATATAAAAGATGTATTTTTCATCAAACTGTCTTTTTATATTCATTTTTTTTTAATATAAATGTCAAAAAAAAGACACATTGTCACAAAAGTGTCATAAGCGGATGGCAAAATGCAGCCAATTAAAAATTAATTACTATAACTAAGGTAATAACATGAAATTTACTAAAACAACTTTAGCCGCGGCTTTATTAACAGCGTTACCTATCTCAGCTTTTGCTGCCGAAGAGTTAACTTTTTATGGTAAAGCTAATGTAACAATTCAATCTTCAGATGATGGTTCAGAGTCAGTTACTGACATTAAAAGTAACGCTTCACGCTTGGGTGTTAAAGGTTCTCATGCTATTGAAGGTGGTTTAGAAGTTGTTTATCAAGCGGAATTCGAAGTACAAATTGACGATGGTGATAAAGATGGTCAAGCCATCTCACAACGTAATATTTATGTTGGTTTAAAAGGTGATTTTGGTACCGTTTTTGTAGGTAAACATGATACCGCCCTTAAAAAGTCACAAGGTAAAATTGATTTATTTAGTGATTTAGAAGGTGATATTAAAAACTTATGGAAAGGTGAAAACCGATTAAGTAATTCATTAATGTATAAATCACCAAAATTCAACGGTTTTGCTGTTAACTTAGGCTATATTGCTAGCGAATCCGAAACGGTTGATGACGGTATTTCTTTAGCGGTATCTTACGGTGATGAAGCACTTAAAAAGTCTGATTTTTATGCAGCTGTTGCGGTTGATTCAGAAGTAAGTGGTTATGATATTACCCGTTTTTCTGCTCAAGGTAAGTTAGGCGCTGTAGTTTTAGGTGCTATGGTACAAACTCAAGAAAAACTTTCTAATGGCGAAGAGTTAGACGGCGTTATGGTGTCGGCTAAGTACCCTGTAGGTAAAGTAACATTAAAAGGCCAAGTGCAAACGGCTGAAGTTGATGGCGGCGATGATCTAAGTGGTTACACAGTAGGTGCTGATTATAAACTATCTAAACAAGCCAAAGTTTTTGCTTTTTATACAACTTTTGATATGGATAGTTCAGCTGACGAAGACTATTTAGCTGTAGGTCTTGAATACAAATTCTAATTCAGCTTTAAAAGCTTTTAGTTATAAAGCCGCTTTAATTTAAGTTAAAGCGGCTTTTTTCTTGATTAAGTTTATAAGCTAGTCAATGATGACAACAGTTTAGGGCTATACCTTCTAACTATGATCATAATCATGAGCTTTAATGTTATTAATCTTAATGTCTTTAAGCTTGTATGTGTTAGCTTAGCGGAAAATATTTATTCAACTTGCTATAAATTATTTTGTGTAATCAAATTGTCATAAAAGTGTATCAAAATGATCTTATTAAAAAATGAGTATTCCCGTTTTAGGAAATGTAAATGAACAGACAAATATTGATAGTTGAAGACGAAGCACCAATTCGAGAAATGATTTCTTTTGTGTTAGATCAAAATGGATTTAACTCGTTAGAAGCTGCCGATATAGATAGTGCAAAAGAGCTAATTAAAGAGCCTTACCCTGATTTAATTTTATTAGATTGGATGTTACCTGGTGGTACAGGGGTAAAATTAGCAAAAGCATTAAAACAAAATGAATATACCCGAAATATTCCTATTATTATGTTAACAGCACGAGCTGATGAAGAAGATAAAGTAAAAGGGTTTGATGCTGGTGTTGATGACTATGTAACCAAACCATTTTCACCAAAAGAATTAATTGCTCGTATAAAAGCGGTAATTCGCCGAGTGTCACCAACTTCATTAGAAGAAGTTATTGAATTTCACGGACTTTCATTAGACCCTGTCGCTCACCGTGTTGCTATTAATGAAAAAAGTCTTGATTTAGGACCAACTGAATTTAGATTATTACATTTTTTCATGACCCACACCGAACGGGTATACAGCCGAGAGCAATTATTAGATAATGTTTGGGGTACCAACGTTTACGTTGAAGACCGCACAGTTGATGTTCACATCAGACGCTTACGAAAAGCAATTACTGGTGATGGCCATGAAAATTTCATTCAAACGGTACGTGGTTCAGGTTATCGTTTCTCAGGAAAATTAAGTCACTAATCTATGTATTTACGCTTAACGGCTTTTTCGCTTTATTCTCGTTTAGCTTTAGGGCTTTTAGCTTGCTTGGTGATCGGATACTTTATTGGGTATTTGTGGACGTTAGCCTTTTTCTTTGTTGTTGCCTTATTAATTTGGAATTATCAACAAATTCTCAAGTTAGTTGATTGGTTATGGGAAAGTAAATCGTTAACTCCGCCGGTTGCTGAAGGACTTTGGGGGCGTATTTATGATGGTTTATATCGCCAAGTTAGACGCTCCAGAGTAAAACAAAAAAGACTAAACGAGCGCATCAGACAGTTTCGTGATGGTGCTGAGGCATTGCCAGATGCAGCCTTGGTTTTATCAAACGAATACATTATTGAGTGGGGCAATAAAAAAGCACAGAAGCTATTAGGTATTCGCACACCTGGTGATGTTGGCCAACGCATTGATAATCTGATCCGCTTTCCGAAGTTTGCCTTACAAATTCATGAAGGCAATATTGACTTACCTATTCATATTCCCTCACCGCTTGATAACGAAGTGCAGCTTGAATTGAGATTAATGCCTTATGGTAGTGATCAAATTTTATTTCTTGCTCGCGATGTTAGTAAAGTACACCGTTTAGAAGAAATGCGACGAGACTTTGTTGCCAATGTTTCGCATGAGCTTAAAACACCATTAACTGTGGTTCGTGGTTATGTTGAAATGGTACAGTGTACTGAGCATGCTTTAGATCCTCATTGGAAAAACGCTTTTAATACCATAGAGTCGCAAGTTACTCGAATGGATCGTTTAGTTGAACAATTGCTGACATTATCTCGTGTTGAAATTCACGGGGAGCAAGACGCTAAGCAAGAAATTAACATGCCAAAACTTATTCACCAATTAGTTGAAGATGCTAGTTGGTTAAATCAAGATAAGCAGCATGTAATATCATTAGATATCAGCTCAACCTTAAACATTAAAGGCATTGATACTGAAATAAAAAGCGCTTGCTCTAATTTAATATCTAACGCAATTGCTTATACGCCAGAGAAAGGCGAAATTCATGTTAGTTGGCAAAACTTTGGTGACAAAGTACGCTTTTCTGTACGTGATAACGGCCCTGGTATTAAACCCGAGCACGTTAATCGCTTAACTGAACGTTTTTATCGGGTTGATAAATCACGCTCTAGAAACACCGGTGGTTCGGGCTTAGGCTTAGCAATTGTTAAACATGTATTGCAGCATCACAACGCTGAACTTGTTATCAACAGTCGCTGGGGGCAGGGCAGCGAGTTTTCGATTGTTTTTAACTTAAGTTAAAATTTCATTCACAATTACCTTTTGTGGGGATAACGCCTTTTATCCCCATTTTTACATTCTGTTAAATAAAGAAGAATACAAAAATAGTCCTAGTTATTTTTTAACCCGATAAATTTCACTAATTGTTTGATTTACGGTTTTTTGCTGATTTTCAATTTTGACACTAGGTATCATTCCTTAGTATATCGGAAATTTCTTAATAGAGTCTTAGCGTAGCCAGCACCTGTATTGGACAATCTATACTTCCTAACGGGCCTATTGTTGCCAAATAATTCTACTTCGAACATAGCTCCAACTCTTTTACTAAAAAATCGGCCTATATTATTTACGAATTTTGGTTTTGTTAAACCTAGATCATTTACCATATTGCAAATTTCTGTGGTTGAGTAGAAATTACTTTTTTCTTCATTATGTCTCATACCATAAAGTGCAATAATAATTATGTCTTTTAATCTGAATTGATTTGGGTCGGTGTTTTTCTTATTTTTACTCTTTACTAATGGGGTAATATTTAATTTATCTTTATATGTTGTAAACAGATGCTCAAATGAACTTTCATTTTTTATATTAACATTGTCATTATGAGAGATTAAAGCGCTCATCCCCATTTCCATCTCTCGTTTATCTCTATTTTCTAAGCACTCAGTTGATTTTACATCGCCAACCCTATTTCTTTCAGATTTTCTATCCTCACGTATATTCCTGCTTGCAGAAATCACTATACGTTTAATTTTATGAGTGTTAGATAAAATGTTTTCTATGTATGCAGATTCTTCCGCCAACCTAAAACCAGTAATAACAGTATTTTGAATTTGAAAATCTTTTAAATATTCAAAGATCCGCTCAGCTACTATCGTGGGTTGGCGTTTTAGTAGCTCTTTAGCGAACTTTCCTATTTCTATGTCACTATCAATACCATGATGTTCTCTATATATCTCGTGCATGAAGTCAGAAGCTTCTACATGGAGAAAGTCACATTCATTAATAAGGTAGTTAGCGGTTGTTGTTTTACCTGCACATGTTAGTCCAACCACTATATGACATTGGATATTGTTTTCAAAAAGCTCGGTAATTGAAGGACGAAATTCAGCTGTCTTTCTTTTTATAATATGGTTTTTCTCTAAAAGATCTAACATTTGAGCAAATGCTTTCTCTCTAAAGTCATACAGATCTGCTTTTTCAATTGGAAGTTTGCTGATTACAACAGTTTCACCTTTAGGCTGAAACCACTTATTAAAGGTTTTATTATCAAGCCACGGGTAAACTACGTTTGTATCGAAATCATCATCGTTACTAACGAGTGTCCCATCAGATTTTCCAATAAAGTGAAATTTAAAAGGCTTTAGTGCGGGAAGGTATAGTAATAAATCTGAACGAACTGTCACGCTGCGGTTATTTCCAAGCATATGGAGCTGGTAGTCAACATCAACAAAACTTGTGTCCATCATCCAGTATTTTATATCAACTCCTGGGTACTCTTTTTTATATTGTCGAGTTAATGCATGTATATCAACAGAAGTATCCTCAATGATGAAAGCTCTATTTTTACCATAATTGGAAATATCAATTTGTTTTTTAGCGCTTTCAAAGCTAGCGTTTAGTAGCTCACTCCTATCGTCAATTCTAGGTTCTTCGTAGTTTGCTAACTTTGTTACTTCATTGAAATTAATAATATCAATATCAAAATCTCTGCAAAGGTGCTTTGCATGTTGAGTTTTAACACGGTTAGATGTAAAAAAAATTAATTCAAACAATTTCTATAACCCTACCCCTGTTAGATGGGGACAAAGGAATAAGTTTACATTTTTTTGCTTGTGCTAACTTTTCTATTTCATGTAAATTCTTAATATCTTTTAGTATAAAAAATATTCCGTGACCTAAACTACTCATTCCAATAGAACAACAATTTAGTATTTTTAACTCTGATATCAAGGACGTGACAACATTCCCTGCTCGTTGTATTTCCAATGATTTCCATTCAGTATTTTGAATAGCGTTTATTGCATCTGAAAATTTGTTTAGATCTCTTTCAATAACGCTGGCTAATACACCGAAAATTGATAAATAACATATTTCGTGCGCCTTATTTTCTTTAATAGGTGTGTTGTTATCGAAAAACTCTTTTTCATTTTCTCCGTAAACTAGCGGTGGCTCCAAGGGTAAAATAAAGAATAAGTTTTCAAAATGAAACGGTACTTGGTTTAAAGTGATAGGGAGTTTATGGTTCGCTACAAAGCTTGAAGGTTTGTGTTCTGTGTTATCAGCAACGTGACCTAAGTCGAGAATAAATCCACCGCAGAAGTATGAGTTAACGCCAATGCCTGATGTTCCCCCCCTACAAGATAATGATTTTATATCACTTATTTCGTAATCAATATTATTAATTATAAATGCTGCTTCTATACAAGCTAAGGTAATTGCTGTTCCTGCACCTAGCCCCGAATGAAAGTAAATATCGCCATTAATTGTAATTTCAGCCTTATTTGTAAAATTTCTGTTAATAGATATTTTATTTACTAAAGTTTCAATTTCGGAAAGCTTTCTCGGATTATTTACAAAGCCGTTGCATTTTATACTTGTCGTTAAAGACTTTTTGGCGGTCAGGTTACAGCCTGAATTAACACTTAAACCAATACCACCATTTTTCCTGAATGAACAAGCATGCATGGCTATTAAAGTAATATGTAATCTAAATGGAACGTTAATCCGTATCATTGGCTAAATCCCATTCCTTATCAAAGTACTCTTTGTATTCGGTTACAAAGTTGGCGTTACTTTTGAAATGAATAGAATGTGAATATTTACTTTTTGCGTGTTCAAAATAAGGCCCCAATACAGCATCATTATCGGATAAAAATATGTTGTGAGCAGGAATGTGATTGTAGTATTTAATTTGAAAACGATCTCCAAATTTCGATTTCATTTGATTCAGTATTTTTTGTGCTATTTCATAGCTTGTTTTGTCATCGTCATGTAAAAGACCTCTTGAAAGAATTAACATTTTGACAGTAAGCTTAGGTTTAGCATTCATAATCTCTATTAATAGATTATCTCCCTTGCCTGAAGCACAAAAATCTTCACAAAATCTTTTTGATGTATGAAACAATAATTTTAGTTCTATAGTCGAGTTTTTTATCAAGTTTTGATAATAGCTTTTGTCACCTCTGCTAGCTAAAAATTTGACAACACCACTATCTTTAAGTTTTTCGTTATTTCTATAATCAATAAAAGAGATCAGGTATTGAAATAACGCAGCTATCGAAGAAACGGCAGCACCACCAATAAAAGGTGCCCACTTTGTTTCTATGTCTGAATTTGCATATGAGTAAACTAACCAAATAGAAATGATTACTAAACTAAGAAGAAGAATTATAGAAAGTGGGATTTTAAATTTAGTTTTAAAAGCAAACATGACATCCTAATCATTAATAAAAACTTGCTTTCTTATAATATAAATCGCAATAAAAAGATATAGTTAATGTTGAAAAGTAAACTTAAAAGACTATCAAGTTAGTTACATTAAATGAACTACAATCCGTTGTTACCATTGATTAAACTGGGTTAATGATTATTTAGTACTAAGTTTGAAACTAAGCCCTTATTTTTAGATGTAATTATAGGTGTGATTTCAATAAATACCTTTATTATATTCAAGGTATTAACATGACACATCAAACCGATCAGGCCAACACCACTCAAAAAAACAAAGAAAACGTTAAAACATTCAAGCTCAAGTCATAGTGAACAAACATATTTAATTGATAGGCTATGACGTAAATTGAACTTGAATTGTCTTTTACTTTTAAAACATAGTAATAATTGTTAAAAAGCAATGTGTTGTAACATACATATTAAGGATTCAATTCATGGAAAAGGTGGGGAGTGACGAAGTTAGTAAAAATATTTCAGAGGCAACAGAGTTAGTTAATAAGCTGGGTGAATTACTGCAAAAGCCCGAAGGCGTTTTTGTATTACTGATAATATTTTTAATTTATCTAGCTAACAAAGGATTATTATCTTCGATGTTTAAAGCGTTATTTGATAAAAACAAGGTACGCGGTTTATCTTGATAAAGTCAAAGACTACGCAAAAAAGTCCCAAGTGAATGTTCACGCATTCGTAAATGAACGTCTCTGACCCTATTGCCTTTTCAACATTTCTGTTGAGGCTTCGTTATGAATGGTATCGGTTTCTGAAGTCGAACTGCCAATCTACTTAGTTACTAATTCATCAGTAGGACAGTTCATTATCTTAAAATTAAGACGAAAAAAAACCTTAGCATTGCTGCTAAGGTTTCGTTTCTTCCTTTCGGAATTAATGGTGCCGACTGCCGGAGTCGAACTGGCGACCTACTGATTACAAGTCAGTTGCTCTACCAACTGAGCTAAGTCGGCACACGAAAACGTGTGCGATAAATAATGTCAAAGTATGTTAAAACATATGCACTATCTATCTTGGCACCGAATAAATATTTACTTGTAAGTAGCGTAAACACTTATTCTAAATAAGTACTGAAAGATGGTGCCTCGACCCGGAATCGAACCAGGGACACGGGGATTTTCAATCCCCTGCTCTACCGACTGAGCTATCGAGGCGTGTCTTTCATTTCTTTCGTCTTTTCGGTTCCCCTTGAAGACGGGCGCTATTAAACTGTTTTTCGTTGAAGCCGTCAACTACTTTTTTAAATTAATTTACTGTTTGCTGTTTTTTTCGGCTTATCGTTTATATTGTCAACGAATCGCAGCAGTTATGCATGAAATTAAGCTTTATTTCTGCTCTGGTGTGTAACCTTCAATCTCTGGTTCTTGGCCTTCAAAAAGGTAAGCAACCATAGCTTTTTCTAAAAACGCACGATCATCAGGGTTCATCATGTTCATTTTTTTCTCATTAATTAACATGGTTTGCTTTTTTTGCCAGATCCCCCAAGCTTCCTTACAAATATTATCAAAAATACGTTTACCAATTTCACCCGGGTAAAGTTGGTAATCTAGGCCATCGGCTTCTTTTTTTAAGTTTTGACAAAAAACAGTTCTACTCATAATAAATTCTCTAAACGTTTCTTAATAAATTAATTAGTTTTAATGTTGAAGCGGCTAAGCCAACATTTGCTTCAGTGTTTAAATTATACCACTGTTGTTGATGACTTTGCTGCACTTGATTTGTGGATGTTTTTTCACAATCAATAACTACCGGTGTGATATCCAAATGGTAATGACTAAAGGTGTGTCTAAAGCTTGGTAAATAACAGATTGACGTTTTATCAACGGGTTTTAACTGTAAGCGAGTTAATTCATTATCAATTTCGTTTTTATCGCTGATCTCTCTAAAACACCATAAACCGCCCCAAATACCCGAAGGAGGGCGTTTTTCTAACAATACTTGCCCATTAATTCGTGGGATCACCATAATAGTGGCTTTTTCTGGGATTTTCTTTTTGGGCTTTTTATTTGGGAATTCACTTTGTAATTCGCCAGCATAGGCTAAACATGAAGTATTGACGGGGCACTCAGAACAATTGGGTTTACTACGAGTACAACAAGTTGCACCTAAATCCATCATGGCTTGTGTGTATAAGGCAACATCTTCTTTTGGCGTTAACGTTTCAGCTATAGGCCATAAGGTTTGTTCAAATTTAGCTTGGCCATTATGGCCTTCAACAGTGTAATATCTCGCTAATACGCGTTTAACATTGCCGTCTAAAATGGCATGGTGCTTATTTAGCGCAATACTTAAGATAGCGCCGGCGGTTGAGCGGCCTATACCGGGTAGGTTGATCACGGCTTCAAGGGTTTCTGGAAAGATACCATTATGCTCAGCAACTATTTGCTTAGCGGCTTTATGTAAGTTGCGAGCACGAGCGTAATAGCCTAAACCAGTCCAGTGATGCAGCACCTTGTCTTCATCTGCTTCAGCTAGAGCCGTAATGGTTGGAAAACTCACCATAAATTTTTGATAATAAGGAATAACCGTACTAACTTGGGTTTGCTGTAACATGATCTCGGAAATCCAAACTCGGTATGGCGTTTTATTTTGTTGCCAGGGTAAGTTTTTTCGACCTTGTTGATGAAACCATGAGAGAATACGCTGATTAAAGCTCTTGGCGGATTGCGCAGATATTTTTATAATTTGTGTCATAACCGCGACAGTGTACTCAATCACTTAAATGAGAACAATAGCATAACGAGATTAGAATAATGTCGTTAGCAAAATAAACGAATATCCCGATATCTTTTAAGGAACCTTATGAAAGTTAATGCTAAAAATAGATCACTACGTTTACGAAAGAAATTACGTGTTGATGAGTTTCAAGAACTTGGTTTTGATTTAGCTTGGCAATTACCTGCTGAAATGAATGAAGCACAAGTAGATGCTTTTATTGATAAATTTTTTGCTGAGGTTATTCAACCAAATGGTTTAGGTTTTGGTGGTGAAGGCGATACCTTGTGGCATGGTTTAGTTTGCACACAAAAAATTGGCAAATGTACCGAAGAACATCGAACACTGGTTGAAAAGTGGTTATTAGATAATGGCGCGAAAACGGCAAAAGCGAGTGAGCTTTATGATGTTTGGTGGTCGTAAATTCTAGGTAAAGTTGAATATTATTTGAGTTTATTCGGCCAAGCGTGGATAATACGCGGCTTAATTTTGATGGTGTGATTGTAATGACAGAAAGAGAACATAAAAGTTTAGAAGAAGCGGCACAAGAAGGGAAATATATCCGTAAGGTGCGTAGCTTTGTAAAGCGTGAAGGCCGTATTACACAAGGCCAAGCACGAGCTCTAGAGCTTTTTTGGCAAGATATGGGCTTAAATCATCAAGATGGCTTAATTGATTGTCGTTCAATTTTTGGCAACGATAATCCGGTTACCTTAGAAATTGGCTTTGGCATGGGTAAGTCATTAGTTGAAATGGCTAAAAATGCACCGAATGAAAATTTTATTGGTGTTGAAGTTCATCGTCCTGGTGTTGGTGCTTGTATTGCACTTGCTGAAGAGCAAGGAGTAACTAACTTAAGAGTTTACGAGCATGATGCCATTGAAATTTTAGCCGATTGTATTGCTGAAAATAGTTTAGCAAAAGTGCAATTGTTTTTTCCTGATCCTTGGCATAAAAAGAAACATCATAAACGCCGTATCGTGCAACCTGAATTTGTTGAAGCTATTCGTCAAAAATTAGCGCTAGGTGGTGTTTTCCATATGGCGACTGATTGGGAAAACTATGCTGAATGTATGTTAGAAGATATGAGCTCAGCCCCAGGTTATAAAAATTTGTCAGAAAGTAACGATTACATACCTCGTCCTGACTCTCGCCCTTTAACTAAATTTGAACAACGTGGTCATCGACTAGGGCATGGTGTTTGGGATTTACAATTTGAGCGGATCAGCTAGTTCACTGTTCTAGTTTATCGATTTCAATCGGCTTTATTCTATCAGTCGGTAATAAAAACTCTTTTTCTATAAAAAATAAATGCTGGCAGTTGCGATAATTGCCAGTATTTTTTAACCAAGCCTCGTCAATAATTTCTTGTTCTAATGCTGCTTGAATCACTCTAGCTTTTGAACATGTCCAAAAAAGAATACTTGCTTCAATATGTGCTTGCGTATTAGGTAATAATTGGCAGCGAGATGCGATTAATTGTGCGGTGATATGCTCGCTAAGTTGCGGAGTAATTTCTAATTCAATTCGTTTTTTAAAGCGATTAAATTGTTTCGCACGATATAACTGCCATAATAAAAATAAAATAACGGCAATGGCAATAACAACTATAATTTCCATTGTAATACTTCTGATAAAAATTTCTGTGATAATGGTATCGCCACGTTAAATAAAAGGCTATTACTATTTATGCTTTAGGTTTAATTAACAAGTTATTAACTTTTAGTTGGTTTTTAGCACTTTACTGATTGAAATATAAATACTATTTCAACTTGACTTTAGTACCTCTGGTGCATTTAATGAACAAAACAATATGAACTTTTGATAAGAAGGGAATAGTCATTATCATGAAAAAAGCGCTTAGCCAAAGTAATAAATTAGCAAGACGAGTTTTGCTATATATTATTTTATGTAGTTCTTTTTTATCAATAAGTTCAACAGTTATTCAATTGTATTCTGGCTTTACTGATGAAGTAGCGGCACTTGAACAGCGCTTTTTAAGTATTGAGAGTAGTTATTTAGAAGCAATATCTTCTAGTCTATGGGACTTTAATGAAAGTTTAGTTAAGCAGCAAATTGAGGGGATCGTTAATTTACCTGATATTGAATATGTTGAAATAAAAACCAATTTTGACAATAAGTATGTTGCTGGCAATCCTGACTTGATCATAGAAAAACAGCAAACCTACCCAATATTTTATGGTGAAAATGAAATTGGTGAGTTAATTATTTATGCTAGCTACCAAGATATTTATACCAAAGTAGAACAGCAAGCCTCGGTTATTCTCTTTGGTGAATTTATCAAAATATTCATCGTTGCCTTTTTAATTGTTTGGATTGTTCACCTTGTTGTGACTAGGCACATATACCATATTACCCATTACTCGCAAAACTTAACCAGTAGTAATTTAGACACGCCATTAATCCTTGATGCTCGGCCAAGTCGTAAAGATGAACTTGATGAATTAGCTGACGCTATTAACGAAATGCGGGTGACCTTAAAAGATGAAATTATTAAGCTTGAAACGGCAGAAAATGAATTATTGCAGTTTAGCGGCGAGTTAGAAGTTAAAGTATTTGAGCGCACCGAGGCATTACAAGCAAGTAATGCACAACTACAGCAGTCGTTATCTGATCTCACCTTGGCAAAAGATCAACTAGTACAATCAGAAAAAATGGCGTCATTAGGGCAATTAGTTGCTGGTGTTGCCCACGAAGTTAATACACCGCTTGGTATATGTGTTACCTCTGTTTCTGCATTGAGAGAAAAAGTACATGAGCTGCAAAAAGATGTTGAAAATGGCAAGTTAACAAAAACAAAACTTGAAACCAATCTTAACTTATTCAATGAATATCAAGATATTGTTGAAAAAAGCTTAACCAAAGCGGTGGAGCTTATTCGCAGCTTTAAATCGGTTGCGGTTGAGCAGCATACCGACCCGGAAATTAGTATTAATTTAGCTAAGCATGTTGTTGATGTGGTTAATACGGTTAAAACTTTGTTTAAACGTAAAAATTACACATTAAATATTGATGTCGATGAAAATCTTAATTTAGTGACATTTCCAAGTGCTTGGAACCAAATATTAACTAACTTTTTAATGAATTCTCATATTCATGGTTTTGAAGACAAACATGACGGTGAAATTAGTATTAGCTTTAAATTAAATGACAATGAACTTGTCATGACTTATCAAGATAATGGTAAAGGTATTGATAAGTCATTAGTTAAGCGAATTTTTGATCCTTTCGTGACAACTAAACGAGGCCAAGGTGGTAGTGGATTAGGATTAAATATTGTTTATAACCTTGTGAGTAGCAAGCTTGGAGGGACGATTGAATGCGTACCTACTGAAGTGGGGACACACTTCCAAGTGGTTGTGCCGGTTGCAAAACAAGAAACCAACATCCCATAATTTTTCGAATAAAAACGTGTTTGCTTTGTATACAGTTTGTTGTGCTGTTGATTGACTTTTACAGTGCTTATCTATACCATTTCGCCTGTTTTTAGCCGATGAATTTAATAGCCTTAAATATCTTTGTTTACTGCTGCTATTAAATGGCTCACTTTCTATTTTATTTTCTAAAAAATAACTAATTTTATTCATATAACGCGAGATAAAAATGTTTAACTTACATGCTAGTAAGGTAATGAGTTTAAAAAATGACGTATTGTCAGGTTTTACGGTTGCACTTGCTTTAGTTCCAGAAGCGGTTGCTTTTGCTTTTGTTGCCGGTGTTGAGCCTTTAGTTGGTTTGTATGCGGCCTTTATGGTGGGTTTGATCACTTCTATTTTTGGTGGTCGTCCAGGCATGATTTCTGGTGCAACAGGGGCTATGGCGGTAGTAATGGTAAGCCTTGTGGCTATTCACGGGGTGGAATACTTATTTGCCACTGTGGTGCTGACCGGTCTTATTCAAATACTTGCGGGTATTTTTAAGTTAGGAAAGTTTATTCGCTTAGTTCCTCATCCGGTTATGTTAGGGTTTGTTAACGGTTTAGCTATTGTTATTTTCTTAGCTCAGCTTGGTCAGTTTAAAGTGACTAATGAGCAAGGTTTGATGGTTTGGATGCAGGGCAATCAATTAGCCACTATGGCTGGTTTAATCGCTTTAACAATGGCGATTATTCACTTTTTACCTAAATTAACAAAAGCCGTACCGTCTTCATTAGTAGCGATTGTCGTAGTAACTATTATTGTTCAAAGTTTTGATTTAGACGCGCGTACTGTTGTTGATTATGTTCGTGATATGACAAATAATCCGGCAGCTACCATTGCTGGTGGTTTACCACAATTTTCAATTCCTAATGTGCCATTTAACTTTGAAACCTTATCAATTATTTTTCCTTTTGCTTTAGTACTTGCTGCTATCGGTTTAATTGAATCATTATTAACCTTAACCCTCATTGATGAATTAACAGGTACTCGTGGTCGTGGTAATAAAGAATGTATTGCTCAAGGTGCTTCTAATACTGTAAACGGATTTTTTGGTGGTATGGGTGGCTGTGCCATGATCGGTCAATCTATGATTAATGTTAATTCTGGTGGCCGTGGTCGTGCATCAGGTATTACCGCTGCGGTAGCATTACTTGGTTTTATTTTATTTGCCTCGAGTTTAATCGAAATTATTCCATTAGCCGCCTTAGTTGGCGTAATGTTTATTGTTGTTATCGGTACTTTTGAGTGGTCAAGCTTTAGGATCATGAATAAAGTACCTAAAGCAGATGCCTTTGTTATTGTGCTGGTTTCTGGTGTGACGGTGGCAACTGATTTAGCGATTGCTGTTGTTGTTGGTGTTATTGTGTCAGCGTTAGTGTTTGCTTGGGAGCATGCTAAGCATGTATTAGTAGAGCGCTCTGTTGATGACAATGGTTCAACGGTTTATATGGTAAATGGTCCGTTATTTTTCGGTTCAGTTGCTAGCTTTTTAGAACAGTTTGATATTTCGAACGATAGCAGTGATGTGATTGTAGAATTTAAAAATTCACGAGTGGCCGATCATTCAGCGATTGAAGCAATTGATACCTTAGCAGAGCGTTATATTGCACAAGGTAAAACATTGCATTTAAGGCATTTAAGTCAAGAATGTTTAACCTTATTAGAAAAAGCGGGTAACTTAGTGGAAGTGAATGTGATTGAAGATCCTGATTATCATATTGCCACAGATAAACTAGGTTAATACTTTTCTGTTAGTTTAAATCGACGCCGGTAAAGCATATAATGTTCTATCGGCGTTTTTTATGCGTGTAATGTAGTGTGAGTATGCAACTCGAATTTTTTGATGTACCTAGCCCTTGTATTGGCGTATGCCAAACCAATGAAAAAGGTTTATGCCTTGGCTGTATGCGTTCACGTGAAGAAAGATCGCAATGGATCAGCTTATCTTCTGATGACAAACAAAAAGTCATCAAGCGTTGCCAACAACGTAAAAAGCGTCAAGACGGGAAACTCAAAGAAAAGGTTAAAGAGGTGAATAACAGTGAAGAAATTCAACAGCCATCTTTACTCGACCCGCCAGCTAAAAAAGAATTAATTGATAATTCGACCAACATCGACTTTGGTGATTTTGAATTATAAGCTCAATAGTTAACCTGAATTCGGTTTAAACCATTTTACCCAATAACGCAGATAGGCGCTTAAATTTCATCATTGAGTCTAAGATAAACTAGGTGAAACAAAATAAGTATGTGATTTTGAATTTTTTATTATAAATCATGCTATTACAAAACCCATTAAACCGATATCAGGTTAGTTAACTTGAGAGTTGAGCAATAAAAAAGCAGCTACAAAGCTGCTTTTTTATTGCTGATAACGACAAGATAATATTCGTTACTTTTTGGTTAAACCCATATTAATATCGGTAATATCTTTTTCAGAGATAATGCCAGCGGCACGTCTCAATTGTAATACTGATTGAATATAACCATAACGGGTTGATGATAGATTACGTTTGGCGTTGTATAAATTACGAGTGCTATTTAACACATCAACTATGGTACGAGTACCAACATCAAAACCTGCTTCGGTTGCTTTTAAGGCACTTTCTGCACTAAGCACTGCTTGTTCTAATGATTTAATGGCCGAAACACTCGTAATAACCGTGTTATAAGCGTTACGTGTTGAACGTACAACGGAACGATGGCTTGAAACTAAATCTTGGTTCGCGGCGACATAGTTATGTTGCGCTTGTCTAACGGCACTTGTTGTTGCACCACCTGAATAAATAGGCACGTTAACTTGAATACCAATTGAGTGGCTATCAACTTTTGGGGCATCCCAATCATTAACAAAATTATCACCACCTAAAGTATCGTCATTCGTGTTATAGCTACCTTGTAAGCTAATGGTTGGATAATGGCCTGAACGGGCTATTTTGATATTTTCTTTAGAAATATCAACACCCACTTTCTGAAAAATCAGCTCTAAGTTTTTGGCTTCTGCCGTTTGTTGCCATTCATTGGCACTGTCTGGCGAAGGACGAGAAGCGCTAAAACGTTTAGTGTTTAGCACATGAATGTCACGTGGATAATAATTGGTTATTTCACGTAAGCCTTCTTCAGCATTGTATAAGGTATTTTGTGCGCGAATTTCAGCGGTTACGGCATTGTCATATTCAGCTTGAGCTTCATGAACATCGGTGATTGCGGTTAACCCCACTGAAAATCGTTGTTTGGTTTGCTCAAGTTGACGTTCAATAGCCTTTTTCTCCGCTACGGAAAACTCAACATCATCTTGCGCGCTCAATACGGCAAAATAAGCTTGTGTTACTTTAACAATTAAATCTTGTTTGGCTATTTGGTAAGCAATGTCGCTGCGGTGCGCTAATTTTTTTGCATTATCTAATTGTAACCAAGAGTTGTGATGATACAGCTGCATATTTAAATTTAACCCTAAGCCTGTTCTCTCAACGTCTGATGAGGTAATTGCATTACTTGGGGTTAAACTGTCATAACTTTCGTTACTTGATTGTGAGATACTGCCAAAAGCACTAATTTGCGGTAATAATACGGCACGGCTTTGTTCTATTGCCTCTTCAGTTGCCATAAATTGAGCTTTTGCTTTTAACAACACAGGATCATTTTTTAAGGCTTGTTGATAAGTAGTCAGCAGGTCATCGGCAAATGCATGATGGCTACTTGTTGTTGCAGCAATGGCAACTAAAATATAACGAAGAGAGGTTTTCATTAGTAAACAAATCCTTTAATTTAGCATTACGTATTTTATCTTGGCTCTATACCTTGACTTTGTACCTTTGGTCTATACCTTAGTACCTTAGCTATATCGCCTTTGATTCTATCTTGTTTTGATAATATCGTATCGCGCTTTTCCATAAAACAAAATAAAATTAATTATTTCCTTAGCATTCTAATGTATCAAATTATTATTGCTATCAATAAATTGTAATAAGTTGGCTCAATATGAAAAAAATTATGTCAAATAGCAAAATACTGCAATACGACAGTAATGATGTCACCGTTGAAAGGGTCGAAACCCTCTTTCAAGGTTTTTTTAAAGTAGAAGAATATTCACTTAAACATAAGTTATATCAAGGTGGAGAAAGTGACACCATGACCCGTGAAATTTTTGAACGGGGCGATGCCGTGGTGTTAATGCCTTATGACCCAGTAACAGACTGCGTGGTATTACAAGAGCAATTTCGGCCTGGAGCGCTGCATAAAGCTAAGTCGCCTTGGATGTTAGAATTTGTAGCAGGCATGTTTGGCAAAGATGAAAGTCCAATTGACGTTGCTATCCGTGAGGCGGAAGAAGAAGCGGGTTTAGTGATTGCTGAGCAAGATATTTTACCTGTGTGTGAATACTTATCGAGCCCAGGCGGCACCAGTGAGTATTTACATTTATTTGTTGCTCGTGTTGATGCTACCCAAGCTGGCGGTGTTTTTGGCTTACCAGAAGAAGGTGAAGATATTCTAGTGCATGTTGTTAGCCGTGAATATGCATTAAAGTTATTAGCTGAAGGTAAAATATTCAATGCTGCCACCATAATTGGGTTACAATGGTTGGCATTAAACTATCAGAATTTACAGCAGCAATGGCAAGATAAATGAGTAAAACTAGCGCCCAATATCGTCCTAACCTAGTTCAGTTAATGAACTTATGCGAAACCAATTATATGTTGGTATTGCGTTTATTAGCAGATAAAGAAATAGCCGGTGAAGTGCGTGAGTTTTTTATTAATGAAAATTTATCGTATACCATAGTTGTTGACGAAGTTACCCGTTATACCTCGTTAGTTAGTATTGCCCAAGAAGCCAATCATCAGTGTGAAAAATTAGCCAAAATTATGCGTCCGGTAATGCAATTAAGGTTATATCATGACGCACGTATGGTCGAAGTGATCAGCAGCCAACATATTGCGCGAGTGAAACCACGTTATGATTATCCAAACGATGAGATGCATCAACCAGATGAAAAACAGCAAATATTACTGTTTTTAAAAGAATGGCTGCAACTGTGTTTAAAACAAGGGCAGGTGCCAGTTAAGTTAATACACAATAGCTAGGTTTTATGAACACTTCTTTGAAAATAGCGCAACTAAGTGATTGCCATTTATTTGCTGAGCAACAAGGTTTACATTTTGGTGCCAATGTCTATCGCAACTTAGTTACAGTACTTACTGCCATTGCTAATAATGTTGAAATAGACCTAGTTATTTTTACTGGCGACTTATCACAAGATCATTCGGTAGCGTCTTATCAATTATTTGTGCAAGCGGTAAAAGACAGCCAATTGCGTCAGCCGCTATATTTTCTTGCTGGTAATCATGATGAACCAGAACAATTAACCCAATATCTAAATAGTCCGCCAATTTCTCCGCAAAAATTGATTGAAAGCGATTATTGGCAATTATTATTATTAAATAGTAAAAGTGACTCACCGGCAGGTGTGGTCGAGCAAGCATCACTTAATCAAATTGCCGAATTAAAAACAGATAAACACAGTTTATTATTTATGCATCACCATCCAATAGATGTTGGTTTTGGTATTGATCAACATGGCTTAATTAACAAAACCGAATTTTGGCAACAGATTGCCGATAAAAATGCAAAAGGCGCGGTAATAAAAGCCGTTGCTTGTGGTCATGTTCATCGGGCTTTTCAATTTGATAAACCAATTCATGATCACAGCGTGAAATTATTTACTTGTCCTGCTACTTCGGTTGAGTTTGATAATGGCAGCGATGACTTTAGTGTTACCGAACAGGGCGCGGGTTATCAAATATTAACGTTAGAAAATACGGGAGCGATAAGTTGTGAACTTATTTATTTTTCCGCTAATTTTGCCGATCAAATGAGTGATATTGTTAATGATTAATTTACTTTATATTCATGGTTTTAATTCTTCACCACAGTCTTATAAAGCAGAGCTAACAAAAGCTTTTTTAGTAACAGAGCAAGCGGAAATAAATTATATTTGCCCACAGTTAGCTATTCGACCAGCAACTGCTATTGCCCAGTTAGATAGTTTGATTCAGGCTAAAAGTGACGAGACTTGGTATCTTATAGGCTCATCATTAGGTGGTTATTATGCCAGCTACTTAGCCGAAAAATATCAACTTAAAGCTGTGTTAGTTAATCCAGCGGTGAAACCTTATGAACTATTAATGGATCATTTAGGTGAGCAAGAAAATTACCATACTGGCGAGCGCGTAAATATTGAAGCGAGCTTTATGGATGAGTTAAAAGTGATTGAGCAAACTCACTTAACAAAAAAAAATTATCGCGTTATGTTACAAACCGATGATGAAGTGTTAGATTATCAACAAGCAGAAAAAAAATACCAAGATTGCCAATTAGTCATTGAACAAGGTGGTGATCACAGTTTTATTAATTTTCAGGCACATTTACCTGATATAATGCGTTTTTTTATTGCTGGTTAAGTTGTTAATCGTCATTATTAGCAAACTAAATAGCAAAAAATTTATTCCACCCTATAAAGATTATTAGAAAAATAACATGAGTGAACAATACAATTCAGATTCCATCGAAGTACTTAGTGGTTTAGATCCAGTACGTCACCGTCCGGGTATGTATACCGACACCGCTCGTCCTAACCATTTAGGGCAAGAGGTTATTGATAACTCGGTTGATGAAGCGTTAGCGGGCCATGCCCAAAATATCACGGTAATACTCGATAAAGATCAATCATTAGAAGTGACAGATGATGGTCGTGGTATGCCGATAGATATTCACCCTGAAGAAGGGGTGAGTGGTGTTGAGCTTATTTTCACCAAACTACATGCCGGTGGTAAGTTTTCTAATAAAAATTATCAATTTTCAGGTGGTTTGCATGGTGTTGGTATTTCGGTAGTAAATGCTTTATCTAAACGTGTTGATGTTTCAGTTCGCCGTGACAGTAAAGTCTACGAAATGGCGTTTGAAAATGGTGAAAAAGTTGAAGAATTACATGAAACAGGCACGGTAGGACGTCGCAATACCGGTACCAGAGTAAAATTTTGGCCTGATGAAAGTTATTTTGATTCACCCAATTTTTCGGTGCGTCGTTTAGTCCATAATTTAAAAGCCAAAGCCGTATTATGCCCAGGCTTAACTATTAAATTTCATGACAAAAACGAAGATAAAAAATATCAGTGGTGTTATGAAGACGGTTTAGTTGATTACTTAAAAGAGTCAGTTAAAGGTTATGTAAGTTTACCTGAGCAGCCATTTGTTGGCACATTTAGCTCGCACCATGAAGCAGCTGACTGGGCAGTTACTTGGTTACCTGAAGGTGGTGAAAGTGTTGGCGAAAGTTACGTAAACTTAATTCCTACCGTGCAAGGCGGTACTCATGTTAATGGTTTGCGTCAAGGCTTGTTAGAGTCGATGCGTGAATTTTGTGAATTTAGAAATTTGATCCCACGTGGTGTGAAATTAACGCCAGATGATATTTGGGATAAATGTTCTTATATTTTGTCTGTTAAAATGCAAGATCCACAATTTGCCGGCCAAACTAAAGAGCGTTTGTCATCTCGTCAGTGTTCAGCGTTTGTTACAGGTGTGGTGAAAGACTCATTCAGTTTATGGTTAAACGAACATACCGCGATTGCAGAAGCTCTAGCTGAATTTTGTATTTCAAATGCTCAGCGCCGTTTACGTGCTAGTAAAAAAATCATTCGTAAAAAAGTCACCTCAGGACCAGCATTACCGGGTAAATTAACCGATTGTGGTAGCCAAGATATTTTACGGACAGAATTATTTTTAGTGGAAGGTGATTCTGCTGGCGGTAGTGCTAAACAAGCGCGTGATCGTGAAATTCAAGCGATCATGCCACTGCGTGGTAAAATACTAAATACTTGGGAAGTTGAATCTGGACAAATTCTCGCCTCCCAAGAAGTACATGATATTTCAGTCGCATTAGGGATAGATCCTGACAGTGATGATTTAACTGAATTACGTTACGGTAAAATTTGTATTTTGGCGGATGCTGACTCGGATGGACTTCACATTGCAACGCTTTTATGCGCGCTATTTATGCAACATTTTAAAAGCTTAGTACGTGAAGGCCATGTTTATGTTGCTATGCCACCGTTATATCGTATTGATGTTGGCAAAGAGGTATTTTACGCCCTTGATGAAGCCGAAAAAGACGGTATTTTAGATCGAATTGAAGCTGAGAAAAAACGTGGCAAAGTCAACGTACAACGCTTTAAAGGCTTGGGTGAAATGAACCCATTACAATTGCGTGAAACCACTATGGATCCAAACACCCGCCGTTTAATTCAATTAACCATTGATGAACACGAAGAAACAATGGAATTAATGGACATGTTGTTGTCTAAAAAGCGCAGTGGTGATCGTAAAGAATGGTTACAAACTCATGGTGATAAAGCCGATATTTAATCGTGTAGGCTAAACCATAAGCTGACATAATTAAACTAAAAAATGTCATAACTAAACTACTTTTTGACATAACAAGCAAGTTGCTCTATAACTTTGATATGCAATCGGAGTTATAGAGTGATGCCCAAATCAGAATCAAGACGAGTTATTAAGCACTTAATGTCTAAAAGCATTAATGTGCAAAATGGTAACAAGTCATTAGATCCCATTACATTGAAGTGGCATAGTTAATTTGGCCACCTACTTAGAGGTGTTATCATGCACCTCAGTAAACGTTAGGTGACACAATGACTAAACCAAGAAAACCCAATTTCAGTCCAGAATTTAGATTAGAAACAGCA
>NZ_JBQMWH010000021.1:0-38200 GCF_053470345.1 Thalassotalea agariperforans
TGTCCCGAAGGACTATGAATTAGCATTTAATGTGAGTGCCCACACAAATTGCATGATAACTAATTGTTAAAGAACGTTATCTTTATCAGATAACTCAAGTTAAATCGCATTCGTTTAACTTGTTGCTCCGACTGACTTGAAAGCCTTGCCCGAAGCGAGATGCGCATTCTACGCAACTCAGTTTTGTTGTCAACAAGTTTTTAAATCTTTTTTGAAAGAATTTTTTATCAACCTTTCAAAACGTTTTCTAAACTTATCTCTCAGTTAAATCCCTTATTCAGACAACTTAACTGGTCAAAACGACTTCTTGGGCTTGTCCCGAAGAAGTGGAGCGCATTTTAGAGATTTTTAGGCTGGGGTCAACACTTATTTGCAATTAATTTGAAATAAATGTTTGTTCGCTCAAGTAATAAACAATTCTAGTTGATATACTCGATTGCGCCAGTAATTTCGCTTATTTTATGAGCGAAAGTTATTGGTAGGTTTTCACTAGCTTCATTAACGAATTGACTATTTAATAATATTTTAGTTTTTATACCAGCAGATTCCGCTGCTTGTATGTCTGAATATCTATCACCAATCAAAATACTATCTTTAAGTGAAATTTGATATTTAGCTTGTGCCGTTAAAATCATTCCAGGTTCTGGTTTACGACAATGACAAGTTTGAACATAGTTATTTACTCCATGTTTAGGATGATGAGGGCAAAAATATACATCCGTTATTTTTATCCCTTGTGCTTTGAACTGCTCTTTCATCCAAGATGTTAACCGTTCAAATTGTTTAATTGAATAATAACCACGAGCAATTCCCCCTTGATTAGTAATAACAATAATAATATAACCGAGTTCAAGTGCATGCCGGCAAACATCAAAGATACCATCCGTAAAATCAAAATCTTCAATTTTGTGTACATAACCATGATCGACATTAATAATGCCATCACGATCTAAAAATAAAGCTTTGCTTGTCATCAGTATTCTCTTTGTATTGTCATCAGTCGCTCTTTATATAGTAACTTTTTATATAATAGCCGGAAGACTTATTAAATTAGGTGTATAAATTAAAGGCTAAGTTAATAATCATTAATTGTTAAGGTAAGCATTTGGCTAAGCTGATTGAACACGGCGTTCAATTTTGATTTGTTATGTTGTGTAAATGTCGGCATATCAAGTTGTCCAACATCAACACTTGTGCCGCCATTTTGACTAACATTTAGTGCGCGGTAAAAAATTTCGTTGATTAATGACAAAGACGGATTGGACTGTTCAGCTATTACATAAGACGCATTAGCTTTTATCGCGCTGTTATATTTCCAGCTATTGGCTAATTTTTGTTTTGAGTGTAATGTTTGGTTAGCTAATAAGGGGATATTTGAGGTTTCATTATTACCTCGGACTTTGCCTAAGTTATCAATTGAGTTCTTATTTAAAGTTAACATAGCCGATTTAGATAATTTAAAATGATCGTCTGATTGCCCTAAAACAAGAACTAGATCCACTTTTTCACGATCAATATGTTTATTTAATACCTCTTCGACCAACCCTTTATCAAGATAAGCATAGTTAACCGGTAAAATAATACTTTTGAGCTCTGCCGTTTGACCATTTAAATTTAATATCATGCCATCTAGTGCAAGCGCTGAAATAGCCGCGGTATTGATAGCATCAATGGATTGTTCTCGAATAAAGGGATCCGTTGCGATAACAAGAATATGCTTATTGGCTTTTTTATTGAATTTAACATGGCTATTACCTCTGCTATATAATTCAAACTCCCACAGTAATTTTTCTTGCTGCATGGGTAATAATGCTTGATAAGACACTGACTTTTTTAATGCGCTAAACATTGCGATTCTTGTCCAATACAAAATACGATCATCAAAACGTTGCTGACTTTGAAAATACGTTAAGGCATCTTGCCATATACCTTTGCCATGACGGATCGCTAATTGTGTTAATACGGTATAACTTATTTGATGAGTAAGTTGTTGTTTGAAAGTATCAATCCGTTGGTTAAAGGGCTGAACAAATTCATTAAGCTTTGGGTTAACCATTAAACTTTGTTCTTCAACTGTTAATACATTATTAGCTGTTGCTTGTCCTTGAAAGAAAGTAGCTACAAACAGCACCATAATAAATGAAGAACGGCTTAACAAATTTCGCATAATATATCCTTATCTCCGTTACTGATTAAAGTTTCTGGTCAACTATCGTTTATACGGATTGGTATTATCTAAACAGTACGGCTTCTTTTTTAAACCAGTGTGTACAAAACCATAAGGCTAATAAAGCAAAGACGGCGGTTGAAGAAAAAATATAAAATACCGTACTCGCTTCTATTGTTCCTTTTAATATTTCTTTTATTGCTAAAGCAACATTTGATACAGGGACAAATGCCCAAAAACTATCAAGGGAGATCCCCGGTAACATAGCAACCATAACAGGCATAAAAGTCACCATGGTTAAAGGCCCCATATAATTTTGCGCTTCTTTATAACTACGTGCATAAATTGAAATAGCTAAAACTAAAGCCGCAAAAATAGCAGAGATAGGAACCAACATTAATATCATAAGTATGACATCAGCAAGACCAACTGCCGCCATAATTTCAGAGACTTGTTTAACTTCGGTTATTTTTCCGATCAAATAACTCCAAAAAACTAAGCTACTTACAGTTATTAGCGCGGTAGTAATAGAAGTTGTCATGATAGTTAGGAACTTACCTAACACTAATGATAACCGTGCAATAGGTGTTAATAGTAAGGTTTCTAAAGTGCCCCGCTCTTTTTCTCCGGCACCTAAATCAATCGCTGGGTACATAGCGCCCGTTAAGCATAAAATAATCAACATATAAGGTATGAAACCGCCAACCTTTTCACCAAAGTTTTCCCTTTGATCGGCGGTATCTATGCTCTCTAATTTTATTGGTGTTTTGAGTAGTTCATATTGTTCAATAGACAAACCTAATTCGGTTAAATGCTCTAGGCGCAGATCTTTCACGTAAGTGTCAAATACCTTATTTACCTTTTGTTTAACCGAATTCATTTGAGAAGCATTATTAAAGTAGATCACCCAATGGGCTTGTTTTTCTTTAGTGCTTAATAATGAAAAGTCGTCAGGTATTTTTAGTACAAGGTTTACTTTATTAGCACTAATGGCGTTATGAATTGCTTGTTCATCTATAAATTCAAGATCTACTTTTTTAAAATCACGGTGGTAGATCATCGCTTGATTAAATTCTGGCGCTTTATCACCATTGATAATCGCATAATTTAATACTTTTTTCTGTTCATCAATGGCTACATTAACGATGACTAAAGCCATAAAGCCAAACAGCACCGGAAAAATAATGATCGGCAAGGCAATAATAAAAAATAAGGTTTTTTTGTCGCGCGCTAATTCTAATAATTCTTTAAAATACACTTGCCACATTTTATGCAACCTCTTTATTTGACGTTAACACAGCCATAAAAGCGGCACGTAAATCATCTGCTTGAGTTTGTGTTTGTAAACTATGAATGGAACCTTCAAAACAGGTTTTTCCTTGATCTATGATAGCGACTTTATCTGCAAGGTATGACACTTCATCCATATGATGCGTTGAAAATATAACTGGCCGCCCTAATTCTTTTTGCTGCTGAATAAAGTTTAGAATAGTTTCTGTTGCCATAATATCTAATCCTGTTGTTGGCTCATCTAAAACTAGAACATCTGGCTGATGAATAACTGCACGAGCAATCGACACTTTTTGATGCATGCCTGAAGATAAGGTGTCAATTCGACGATGTAAGTAATCTTCTATACCTAACTGCTGATAAAGTAATGCTCCCTGCTCAGAAATCGCTTTTTTAGACATGCCATGTAATTTAGCAAAATATTCAATATTTTCTTGTGCCGTTAAGCGAGCATAAAGCCCTGTTTTACTGGATAAAAAACCAATTTTCCGTTTTGCTAAAATCGATTTATGTAAAACATTTTCGCCATTAATTAATATTTGCCCTGAATCCGGCAAAATTGAAGAAGCAAGAATACGTAAGGTGGTGGTTTTTCCCGCACCATTTGGGCCTAATAAACCTAAGACCTGCCCTGCTGAGCATGAAAATGAAACATCAGATAATGCCTTAAAACTATTTCCTTGATGACGAACATCTTGGCTCGTTTGACGTAATTGTTTTTTGGCTTCTTTCGTTAATTTGAAAGTTTTAGACAAATTTGAAATTTCTAGCATGAATATTTAGGCTCTAAATGTTAACATTTGTGATTGTAACGACATGTCGTACGCTTTGTACATTGCTTAAAAGTAACAAATTTAAAAATATTTAAAACTTATAAATAGAGAAAAAACAGACTTTTATCGTATTTATGCTAATAAGTGGGCAAAATAAGCAAAATTCTATTGATTTTTTTAGATATAATGGCAAAGTTGCGTACTTGCTCTAAAAGAGTAAAATTTGCAAAAAGATTTCAAACTGATTTCGTAAATAGATTTTAAAGATTGTATTAAAGGAGCAACACTTCAATGTGTTCAATATTTTGTGTTTTAGATATAAAAACTGATGCAGCGGCTTTACGCCCAAAAGCATTAGAATGTTCTCGATTACTTCGTCACCGTGGCCCTGATTGGTCAGGTGTTTATAATAATGACAATGCTATTCTTGTTCATGAGCGTTTAGCTATTGTTGATACCGAAACCGGCGCACAACCTTTATACAATCAAAATCGAAATCACGTGTTAGCGGTTAATGGTGAAATCTACAATCACAAAACATTAGAAAAAGAGCTTAATGTAAATTATCAATTTCAAACTAAATCTGATTGTGAAGTAATTTTACCTTTATATGAAGAGTTTGGTAGCCAGTTTGTTGATAAGTTACAAGGTATGTTTGCATTTTGTTTATATAACGAAAGCGACAACTCTTATTTAATTGCTCGTGATCACATTGGTATTATTCCGCTTTACACTGGTTATGATGAATCAGGTAACTTTTATGTAGCTTCTGAAATGAAGGCATTAATGCCTATTTGTAAAACAGTGGCTGAATTCCCTCCAGGGCATATTTTAGATAGCAAAGTTGGCGAATTACAAAAATATTATACGCGTGATTGGCAAGATTATGACGCGATTAAAAATAACACGACTGACGTAACTGAATTACGTGAAGCATTAGAAAGTTCTGTTAAAAGTCACTTAATGACTGACGTACCTTACGGTGTTTTATTATCAGGTGGTTTAGATTCATCTTTAGTTTCATCAATTACACAACGTTTTGCCGCAAAACGTATTGAAGAAAACGATGAAGTAGATGCATGGTGGCCAAAACTACACTCTTTTGCTGTCGGTTTAGAAGGCTCTCCTGATTTAGCTGCAGCACAAAAAGTAGCGGATAGCATTGGTACTATTCACCATACAATTACTTTTACTGTTCAAGACGGTCTTGATGCATTAAAAGAAGTGATTTATCACATTGAAACTTATGATGTAACCACTATTCGTGCATCTACCCCAATGTACTTAATGGCTCGTAAAATTAAAGCCATGGGTATTAAAATGGTACTTTCAGGTGAAGGTGCAGATGAAATTTTTGGTGGTTATTTATATTTTCATAAAGCGCCAAACTCACAAGAATTCCATGAAGAGTTAAACCGTAAGTTAAACGCTTTACATATGTTTGACTGTTTACGTGCTAACAAATCAATGTCTGCTTGGGGTATTGAAGCTCGTGTACCATTCTTAGATAAGAACTTTATGGATGTTGCAATGCGTATCAACCCAGAAGACAAAATGTGTGGTAACGGTAAAATGGAAAAAGGCGTATTACGCTCTGCTTTTGAAGGTTATTTACCAAAAGAAATTTTATGGCGTCAAAAAGAGCAGTTTTCTGATGGTGTAGGTTATTCTTGGATCGATAGCTTAAAAGAGTTAGTTGAGTCAGAAGTAACTGATCAACAAATGGCGAGTGCACAACACAGATTCCCACACAATACGCCAGCAACGAAAGAAGCTTATTACTATCGTTGTATTTTTGAAGAAAACTTCCCATTACCTTCAGCTGCTGAATGTATTCCTGGTGGTAAGTCAGTTGCTTGTTCAACTGAAGCCGCGTTAGCTTGGGATGAAAGCTTCCAAAACATGGCTGATCCGTCAGGTCGTGCGGTACAAAGTGTTCATAACGACAGTTATTAATCATTAATAACTGCTCCGTAATAACTGCTCCGTAAAAAACACTAAAAGGCTTCTAAATAGAAGCCTTTTTTATTGCCTATTTCTCGCTATTTTCAACTTCAACTTTTAAGCAAATAACAAACGAATAAGCTAACCTTAAAGTAACCCCCAAGCAATATTGGTTTCTGTACTGTCTTATTAATAAGGTTGTTGCCATGAAGAAAAGCATGCGTATCTTGATCATAATAGCGATAGTGTTTAGCTTACTTGCCGGCTACGGCTATTGGTTAATGCAAGAAAGTTACGCCTTTCGCCAAGTCAAAAAAATAGCTCCTGTTCAAAGCAACACGCTCGTTTCCTTTTATCCTCACATTCGCGAAAATAAACGCCCAGAAGAAACCTTTAACTTTCCTATTGCATTAGGAGCACAAGGGCCAAGCGAAAGTTTATATTCAGGCCCTAATCAATACCCTTTTTATTGTATGAGCTTAGATTCAGGACTTGGTCAGCCTAATATTGATAATCAATTAGGTTATGGTGTTCCTGTTTATGATGATATTAATAAACAAACCAAGGTTATTGGCTACAGCAAAGATTGTGGGGTCAACACTAGACTAAGTTATTACCAGCTAGCGCCAAATAACCAGATAAGTAAACTTACTCCTGTGCAATTGACAGCGATGAAAAAAACACCAACAAGCACCCCATTATTTAGAGTCGAACAAGGCAGTATTAACCGTTTTATTTACACCATTGTTATGCCAATCAATGTGCAAGAAATTAATGATAGATTAGCACAATCACAATGGAATAAACGCCTTATTTATCAATTTAACGGTGGCTCTGGGATCGGTTATCGCCAAGGTCGACAACGGGTTCATCGCATCATTGAAAGGCAACTTGAACAATTAACGGCAGGTTACGCGGTAATAAGTTCTAGCGGTAACCGTACTAGCTACACTTATAACATGTTATTGGCAGAAGATACCGCCAGACGTGTAAAAAAACACTTCATAAGTTTATATGGCCAGCCTATATATACCGTTGGTATTGGCGGCTCAGGTGGTGGTTTAGCACAATATTTAATTGCTCAAAATAGCCAAGGAATATTAGACGGTTTGATCCCGCTTTATTCTTACCCCGATATGATCACACAAACCATATATGCCCTTGATTGTGATCTATTAAATAATTATTTTACTTTTCGCGCTGAAAACCGGCGAAAATGGCAAGATTGGAGCAAACGCCGTTGGCTTGAAGGGATGAATGCGATGAACAAATTCCCACAAAAATCCGGCTTTTTGCAACCAATGAATCAATTAATGGCCGGTTTTGCCCCCACTATGCCAAAAGGTAACAGTGAATGTATTAACGGCTGGTTTGGATTATCGAGTTTTATTAATAATCCTAAGCAAGGTTTTATTCGAGACTTTTTTCATCCAAACATAGTAGATAAAGTTAACTGGAGCTATTGGCAAGATATCAGTCATATTTTGGGACAAGATGCTCAAGGAAATGGCCTTTCGACTTGGGATAATGTGGGCGTACAATATGGTTTAAACGCTTTGGTTGATAATCACATAAGTATTGAAGATTTTCTTGATATTAACCGTAACATTGGCAGCTGGAAACAACAAACCGACATGGTTGCTGAATCTATCATTACCCCATTAGGAAGAAAAAAGCCGATTTGGTTAAGTTTATGGGGAAATCAAAATATTACTGAGCCAGAAAATGGAATTGCTAAACGCCATTCAGGCTCAATTGCCGCAATGAAGGCTGCTTATCGTTCAGGCCAAGTGTTTATTGGGAAGGTTGATTTACCAATCATTGATGTCCGCCACTATTTAGAAGATGATCTTGATATGCACCATGTTTCAGCTTCTTTTTATAGTCGCTTAAGACTACTTAAAGCAAAGGGGAACGCTGACAATCATATTATTTGGATCGCCGATAAAGCACATGACCCTGTGATGCAAGCTTTTGATTTAATGGATGAATGGTTATTGGCCTTAAAACAAGACAAGCGCATGGTGATAAACAAAGCAAAACCCAAAACACTAACAGATAGCTGCTTTGCCGCTGACGGGAGCATTATTGCAGCTGGTAAACATGTTTGGGATGGACAATGGAATGATAAACCTGATGGCGAATGCCAAACGGCCTTCCCTATGTATAGTACCAGTAGAATTCAAGCCGGTGGAACCTGGGATGGCGATATTTTTAAATGCCAATTAATACCAATATCCCGCGCTATTGCCCAAGGTTATTATGGCGAACATGATTTGACGGCTTACCTCGACGAGTTAAACCGCATTTTCCCCGAAGGTGTTTGTGATTATTCACAGCCAGATATTGGACGACCAGAAGATATTTAACATAAGTCTGCAGCCTGGCAAGCTGTAAGCTGTAAGCTGTAAGCTGTAAGCTGTAAGCTGTAAGCTAAAAACAGTAAGAGCACCATCACTTAATTTAAACATGATTTTTTAAACTAGGTGATGGTTTTGCTATTTAAGCGGTGAATTACGGCTCATTACAAAGCAGTAACAATATCTCGCACTAAGTCAGGGCCTTGATAAATAAAGCCGGTATAAACTTGCACTAATGATGCACCCGCGGCAATTTTTTCTTGTGCCGACTCCGCGCTGTCGATGCCACCAACCCCAATAATTGGCATTTTTCCAGCGAGCGCTTTAGCTAATAAGCCGATCACAATGGTGGATTGTTCACGAACCGGTTGACCACTTAAACCGCCCATTTCATTCCCGTGTTCAAGGTGTGCAACTTGATCACGCGCTAATGTAGTATTGGTTGCAATAACGCCATCAATTTCATTTTCAATTAAACATTGTGCAATACCATTAACTTCTTCTTCGGTTAAGTCTGGGGCAATTTTAACGGCAACAGGAACATATTTGTTATATTGCTGCGCTAGCGCTTTCTGCTCAGCTTTAATTGCCGCTAATAATGCATTTAATGAATCACCGTATTGTAAATTACGTAAACCTGGCGTGTTCGGCGATGAAATATTAATCGTGATATAGCTTGCATAGTTATACACTTTTTTCATACAGGTAATGTAATCATCTTTGGCATTTTCTTCTGGCGTATCTTTATTTTTGCCAATATTAATACCTAATACACCTTTAAAATTTGCTTGTCGCACTTGCTCAATTAAATAATCTACGCCTTTATTGTTAAACCCCATGCGATTAATGACCGCATTCGCTTCTGGCAATCTAAAAATTCGTGGCTTTTCATTTCCAGGTTGTGGTCTAGGTGTAACAGTACCTATTTCAACAAAACCAAAACCCATAGCATCAAATGCGTTAATACATTCACCGTTTTTATCAAGTCCTGCGGCTAAGCCTACCGGATTAGGAAAGGTGATCCCCATCACCTCTACAGGCTTATTAGGAACTTTACCTTTATACATCCATTTAAGTGGTGTACCACCTAAGTTTTTAAGGGATTTTATGGTGAACTCATGAATTTTTTCAGGATCACATTGGAAAAATATTTTACGGATCAGCGGGTACAAGTTAAAACTCCTAAAACGGTGTAATTACAACAATGTAAGTATCAAGGTTAAGTGCAATGTAAGTATCAAGGTTAAGTGCAATGTAAAATAAGCGGGTAAAAAAATCCCCGACGCTTTGGACGGGGATTCTAACATTTATTTTATCGGTTCGCAGTGTAAACTTAACAACATTAGCTCCCTTAACGCCACCGAGAATTTGGCGAATTCATGCGTTTGACTTGCTCTAAACTCACAAAGAATATTTAACCAACGCGCCAATGGCTGCTCACTGTCGGCAAACCACTTATCTATCATCGTACTGGTATCATCAATACCTTGGTAACTTCTAAGAACAACCGCCGCAATTGAACGTTGTTGCCAGTCTAATTCTTCTCTAAATGACGCTCTTGCTAATGCTTGCCAATGATTTGCAACGGGCTGTTTAGTAATTTGTTCAAGGAACCAATGTAAATCTAAACGGTGTCCTAGTTTAAAGTACATGTCAGCAACTTTTTCGATACTCACTTTGTTTTGCTGAGCAACTTCCGCAATATCCATTATCGAGAATAGGGTACTTAACTGTGAAATACGCTTAGCAATATTGTCAGGTACGCCTGCATTGATAAGGTCGTTTTCAACTTTTTTAAGTTGTTTAACTTCCTTTTCAACCATAAATTCTTCTAAACGCGAGCTCACCACATCAAAGCTGGCTTTAAAAAAGGCAATACTTTGGTCAATCGATAAGTTTTTATCTCGATGTCTTAAAAACCAGCGAGTAACTCGTCTAACAGTGCGTCTTAACTGAAATAACATTTCCGTTTGCACTGCCGTGGTTATTTTATTATCTAGCTTTTCAATTTGATGCCAAATATCAGATAACTCAAATACTTCACGAGCCACTGTATAACAATTGGCAATTTCAGCAACCGAAGCGCCTGTTTCTTCATTCATCCGATTAACAAAGTTAAAGCCCATATCATTGCCAATATTATTTGCCAGTTTAGTGGCAATAATTTCAGCTCTTAATGGGTGGTTTTGCATTTCTGCTTTGTATTTTTTTTGCAGTAATTGCGGAAACGACTCAATCAACAAACGATCATGAAATGGGTTATTGGTAATATCAGGATGAACAAGATCATCTTTTAACACCATTTTACTGTAGGCCAACAAAACCGAAAGTTCAGGGCGTGTTAACCCACGCCCTTGTGCTAAACGGTCAGCAATTTCTTCATCACTAGGAATAAACTCTAACACTCGATCAAGTTTACCTGAGCGCTCCATACTATGAATGAAACGGGTTTGCTCTTTTAATTGGCTGGCGCCACGCATTTCAGTTATTGAAATAGAATGTGTTTGACGATAACAATCTGTTAAAACAATTTCAGACACTTCATCTGTCATGTCATACAATATTTTATTTCGTTGCTTAACGGTAAGGTCGCCACTTTGCACTAAGCCATTAAGTAAAATTTTAATATTTACTTCTTTGTCTGAGCAATCAACCCCACCAACATTATCAACCGAATCGGAATTAATGCGCCCACCTTTAGCCGCATATTCAATACGACCAAGTTGAGTAAAGCCTAAATTGCCGCCTTCCCCCATAATTTTGGCATTTAGATCACGGCCATTAATACGCAAGCCATCATTGGCTCGATCACCGACTTCAAGATGTGTTTCACTTGAGGCTTTCACATATGTGCCAATGCCACCATTCCACAACAAATCCACTTCCATGGTTAATAATGCTTGAATAAGTTCATTAGGTGCCATGCTTTGTTTTTGGCTACCGATCATCTTTTTAATTTCAGGGGTTAAACTAATTGATTTAGCTGATCGGCTAAATAAGCCACCACCTTTTGAAATTAATTTTTGGTTATAATCTTCCCAAGTACAGCCGGGTAAATTGAATAATCGTTCACGTTCAACATATGTTTTAGCTGCATCTGGCTCAGGATCAATAAAAATATGCATATGGTTAAATGCGGCTTGTAAGCGAATATGTTTAGATAACAACATACCATTACCAAACACATCACCCGCCATGTCACCAATGCCCACACAGGTAAAATCGGTTGTTTGACAGTCAATATCCATTTCTCGAAAATGCCGTTTAACAGACTCCCACGCCCCTTTTGCGGTAATGCCCATGCCTTTATGGTCATAACCAACACTACCACCAGAAGCAAAAGCATCCCCCATCCAAAAGTTATACTCTTCGGAAATACTATTGGCGAGATCTGAAAAAGTAGCAGTTCCTTTATCCGCTGCAACTACCAAATAGGGATCGTCCTCATCTAAGCGAACCACATTTTTTGGTGGCACTAACTCGCCAGCAACAATATTATCGGTAATATCTAACAAGCCACGAATAAAGGTTTTATAACATTCTTGCCCTGCTTTAAAAATTTCCTCGCGAGAGCCTTTTGGAAGTTGTTTACAAACAAAGCCCCCTTTGGCACCAACAGGCACAATCACGGTATTTTTAACTTGTTGTGCTTTAACTAAACCCAATACCTCAGTACGGAAGTCTTCTCGGCGATCAGACCAACGTAAACCTCCACGTGCTACTTTACCACCACGTAAATGCACCCCTTCAACTTGTGGTGAATAAACAAAAATTTCAAATTTAGGAATCGGCTTAGGAATATCGCTAATTTTCTTAGGTAAAATTTTAAACGAAATATAGGGTTTATCTTGTTTGTTTTTTGCTTGTTGGAAAAAGTTAGTTCGGATAGTCGCATTCATCATTTCAACAAAACGGCGAATAATTCTATCATCATCTAAATTTGCCACTTTATCTAATGAGGTTTCTATTTCGGCAATGGTTTTGCTAATTTTAGCCTCTGTTGCTTTCGACTTAGGGTCAAATCGTTGAAAAAACAAAGTAATTAATTGCTCAGCAATTTGAGGATAACTTGAAAAAGTATTTTCAATGTAGTTTTGGCTGAAGGTACCACCAATTTGGCGTTCATATTTGGCAAAAGCTCTTAAAATTGAAACCTGACGACCACTTAAAGCCGCACCTAAAATTAAACGGTTAAAACCATCATCTTCAATATCACCACGCCAAACTTTAGCAAACGCATCTTGAAATAATGCTTGTGCTTGTTGAATGTTAATTTTGCCATTGCCAGCCAACAACATTGAAAAATCTAAAATCCAATATTGTTCACCCGTATTGGTTTGAATGGAGTAAGGGCTTTCGCCAATAACTCTTAATCCAAAATTTTCCAGTATCGGTAAAACATCCGATAAATGGATAGGCTCACCGGTATGAAATAACTTTAATTTAACTAAGCGGCTGTTGTCTTGCTCTTCTTGTGGTTGATAAAACAACATTTCTAATGGATTGTCTTCAGATAATGCTTCTAACTTATCAATATCAACAATCGCTGAGCCTGATAAAACTTCATCTTTATAAGCTTGTGGAAATTTTTCATACTTAGTACTTAACGCTTTACCTTGTGCTTCACCACAATGTGATTTTAAGGCAACGGCGAGTTTATCAGCCCAACTTTTAGCGGCTTCATTAAGATTTTTTTCAATTTCTTTCACGTTAATATCTGCTTTAGTTGAATTTACCCGGACAATATAATGTGTTCTAGCTTGTACTGATTCCGAAAAAAAAGTATTAAATTCAACTTCCTGATCACTGCCAAAAGCTTCCGCGAGTAATTTTTGAGTTTGAATACGTAACTTAGTGTTGTATCGCTCTCTGGGTACATAAACCATACAAGAATAAAAACGATCGAAGGCATCACGGCGCACAAATAAGCCTGAATAATCACGCTCTTGCATTTGCATAATACCTAGCACGTTTTGCAATAATTCATCGACATCAGATTGTAAAATTTCGTCTCTTGGATAAGTTTCTAAAATGTTGATCAAGGTTTTATAAGCATGAGAGCCTTTAGCAAAGCCTGACAATTGACAAACCGCATGAACTTTCGATGATATTAGTGGTAAATCTAAAGCACTATTAGTGTAATAAGCAGAACCAAATAGGCCGATAAAACGCTCTTCAGCAATAACGTTCCCTTTATCATCAAATCGCTTGATACCAATGTAATCAAGATGTGCTGGGCGATGTACGCGTGAACGGGTATTGGCTTTGGTTAATACTAATAAGTTTTTTCCTAAAGCAAGTTCGCGCGCAGATGCGCCAACTTTAGAAAGTAGCCGCTGCTTGGGGCTTTTTATATTTTTCATTAACCCTAAACTGGTACTTAAATCAGGCGATAACGCCATATCACCTTCTACTTTAGTGATGTGATATGAACGATAGCCCATAAAGGTAAAGTTGTTATCGGCAATCCAGGCTAAAAAATCTAACGCTGATTTTTTTTCAGCTGCTGAACATGGTTGTTTACCTTGTTTAATATCAGCAACCACATCCTTAAGTTTATTTAAAATAGGTTGCCAGTCGTTAACTGTTAATGATATTTCACTTAATACTGATGCAATTTCATCGGCTAAATCATCTAACATGTATTGCTCTGTTTGCCGGTCTATTTCAATAAAAAATACCGTTTCCACCGAGGCCGATTTAGCCGTTTTGTTCGTGGCTGCACTCAATTTACTAATTTGTTTGTTTTTATCTCTAGCAATTGAAATTGGACAAGTTAGCATTAAATGAGGGCTTAAACCTTTTCGATTTAACGCAATACGCAATGAATCAACCAAAAATGGCATTTCAGTGACGATAACTTCAATAATGGTATGATTTGATTTCCAGCCGTGTTTTGACACTTCAGGATTAAAAACTTTGATCACCGGTGAACTATCTTGATGGCCATTCAATGAATTCCATAAACTCAACGTAGCTCCATACATGTCGCTATCATTTCGGTGTGCAAGATCTAAAGTAGAAATATTACTATAAAGTAATGTTGAAAACTGCTCGACAAGCCCCGCGGTTTCTTTCGGGACTTTTTGTTTAATTAATTCGGCCACATTTTGTAAAATTACCGAAGGTAATCCATCGACTAATGCCATACTTATTCCTATACGCTTAAAGCGGCTATGTAATATTCTATTAACCTCAGTTTCGGCAATGACAAAGCCTACTACTCCAAACTAAAGTTACGAGCTAAGGTTATTTAAACAGAATAGACTAATTTTAAATTTTTATTAACAAATTTAAGGAATTGCGTGAAATAATCAAATAATTTGAGAGAATTTAAGGAAATAGCCGAACATTTCTACTTATTCGCTTCAAAACAAGTAGAAATGTTCAGGTCGTATGTTCGGTATGTAATAGAGTTTAAGTGGTTGTTTTAGGTTTTCGCCATAAAAAACAAGCAAGTGCCGGTAGTACTATCACGGCGGCAAGCATGTTTACTAAAAACATAAACGTTAACATGATGCCCATATCTACTTGAAATTTTAAATCTGAGAAAAACCACGTCGAAACACCAATTGCTAAAGTAACACCGGTAATTAACACAGCGCTACCACGCTCTTCTAGCGCCGCACGATAAGCATCAAAAACGCTGTCGCCTTCGCTTAAACGGTTACTCATGGTAGATAAGATATAAATACCATAATCAACCCCAATACCTACTCCTAAAGCAATCACAGGTAGCGTAGAAACCGTTAAACCAATATTAAGTACCGTCATTAACCATTGCGCTAAGGTTGATACCACAAATAAAGGTAATACAACGGAAATAGTTGCTCTTAAGCTTCTAAAGCTTATTAAACACAGCAAGATAACTGCGCCATAAACATATAATAACATTGGCATTTGTGCCGCTTCTACCGCTTCATTAGTGGCAGCCATCACCCCCACTGGGCCAGAAGCTAATTTAAACTGTAATTTATCTGAGCCTAATTCTGCGCCCACCAATTTAACTTGTTCAACAACTCGTCTGATCGTTTCAGCCTTGTGATCTTGTAAAAATAAAATCACCGGCATCACACTACAATTGTTATTTAATAAGCCACTTGCCGTTGGTACTCGGGCAATAGATTGCACTAATGCTTGTTGATTACGTGATAATACGCGCCATTTAGGGTTACCTTCGTTATAACCTGCATTTACAATTTTAGCGACTGAGCTTAAGCTTATCGCCGATTCCACACCTTCAACGTTATTTAATCGCCATTGAAACTGATCAATGGTGTCTAAGGTTTCGTGGTAAGTACAAGCATCAGGAAATGATTCGACAATCACTGAGATATAATCAACGGTAATAGCAAATTTATCGGTAATTAACGCAGTATCTAAATTATAACGTGAGTCTTCATGTAAAGCCGGTGCGCCAGCATGTAACTCCCCTATTTTCATATTTTGAGAATAATGCCAACCACTGACAAATAAGGCGGCCGTCACAAGTAAAATAAACGCAGCAACATTAGGGGTTGCACAAACCGCCATTGCTGACCAAAAACTAGAAGGCGTATTTTTTACTTGCGGTGTTTTTTTGGAAGTTAACGATAAAAATGACACCAATATCGGCAATAAAATCAGATTGGTTAAAATAATCATCGCTACACCTAAAGAAGCAGTGATCGCTAACTCTCGAATAATACCAATATCAATCGACAACAAGGTTAAAAAGCCAACCGTGTCAGATAATAAAGCCACAACACCAGGCAATAATAAGGCTCTAAAACTCAGTTGTGCTGCTTCTTTTGCGCTAAAGCCTTTATTCACATTTTTCTTGATGCCATTGATCATTTGCACACCATGACTAACACCAATGGCAAAAATCAAAAATGGCACTAATATCGACATAGGATCTAAACCAAAGCCAATAAATGACAACATGCCCATTTGCCAAATCACAGAAATTAACGAGCAAACAATCGGTAACACAGTCAGCTTAATAGAGCGGCAAAACCAAAACACCATCAAGGTTGTTATGGCAATCGCAATAGCAAAAAATACCACAACTCCTTTGGCACCTTCAGCAACATCACCAACCATTTTACTAAAGCCAATAATATGAAGACTGAATTGCTCGCTTTCATATTTTTTTCGAATGTCGTTTTCTAATTGTTGGGCAACAGCAATGGTGTCAAGTTTATCCCCCGTTTGTGGATCTATATCCATTAACGAGGTTGTTACCATGGCACAAGAGTAATCATCAGCAACAATGCGGCCAACAATGTCTGCCTTTTCAATATTGCCTTTTACAATACTTAAGCCTTGTGCAGTTGGTTGAAAATCAGCAGGGATCACAGGGCCACCAGCAAAACCATCTTCAACAACTTCGACAAAACGTGTGTCAGGTGAAAATAATGACTTTACTTGAATACGGTTAACACCCGGAATAAAAAATAATTGATCATGCACACCTTTTAGAGCAGTGAAAAAATCAGCATTAAAAATATTACCGCCATTATCACAAATGGATATCAATACATTATTTGCCCCACCAAAATTTTCACGGTGTTTTAAATACGTTTGCATGTAACTATGATTAAGCGGAATATTTTTAGTAAACGAGGCATCTAATTTAATTTGGCTGGCTTGAAAAGTCAGAAATACGGTGACAACAACAAATAAAAATAACGCAATTAAGCGATGGCGAAATAAAGCCAATTCACAACGGGTAATAAGTCTTTCTAAATTAATCATATTATTTCAACAGTGAGATGTGTTTAATGCCAATATCAGAAACGATGATCAGCTGCTGATCAAACCAAACACCATCAATTAACGACTTGCCATCAGCTTGAATATGTTTAGTAAAGGTTTGCGCATCATCAGTACTTTTCAAAATAACTCCATTATTACCCAACAGATAAATTTCATTATTGTCTCCCAAGACAATCGAATTTAATAACGCGGTAGTATTACTGTTAACTTGATCCCAAGGCGTTCCATTTTTTTGACTACGGAAAATATGACCACGTAAACCACTAACAATTAAATTGCCTTGTTGAGTGCGAGCAATATCAAAAAATGAACCGTGATAAATATCATCTAGCTTTTGCCACTTAACGCCAAAATCATTACTTTTAGCAATAAGCCCCATTTCCCCTACTAAATACAAAGTACGGCCATCAACTTCTATCCGGTTAAAATGCGGTAGCATGCTTTTTCTTGCATCTAAATAAGCTTCTTCATCATCAAGTTTTAACTCTTTTAGGTAATCAACATCGTCAGGATGTAAAAATTCATCATGAAATTCACTTTGCCATGTTTTTCCACCATCGAGGGTACGAAAAAACAAACCGTATGAGCCAATGGCAATACCATTTTGTTCATCCTTAAAAGCAATATCAAAAAGCGGTTTTTCTAACTGAGGTAAAAACAGTTGAACCTGCCATGAAACTCCACCATCTTGACTATGTAATATGGTCGCATCATGACCGACAGCCCAACCTAAGCGGCTATTTAAAAAGTATACCGACGTCAAGGTAGCTTGTGATGGCACTTGCGCTTGTTGCCACTTTTTACCATCGGTTGATAATAAAATATGGCCGTATTCACCAACCGCAACCAATTTATTATCGTCAATTACTTCAATATCTAATAATAACGATTGAGCTGCTAAAGGCGCTTGCCATGAAGTTGACGTTTGACTGTTAGCATATGAACAGAAACTAAATAAAATGGAGGATAAAAAAAGAGATATAGAAAATATTTGAAACATGCAAAACCTATTTAAAGGGGAATAAAGCCGACAACATTGCTGCCGGCTAAAAAATGAGCTTTTAACGACGTCCTTCTCGGCTTAATGCTGAAGGAGTAAAAGAGCGCTCATCTAAATCGGCAGAAAAATTATACATAGATGCTTCGTTATCTAATCCCATCGCAATATACCGACGAGATTGTAAATCATGAAACACCTCAAGCGTAGACCATTGTGCTGGTAATTCATAATAATTTAAGCCATGTGCAACACCCACTCGATATAATTCATCACGATTATCGTAAATATCCGTGATGGCAATTTGCCAGCTATCTTCATCTAAAAAGAAGACACGCTTTTTATAGGTATGGCGGATATTATCTTTTAAATTAGCTTCAACTACCCAAACACGATGTTTTTCATAACGCACATGTTCAGGATTAATATGGCCTGCTTTGATGATATCATCATATGTTAATTTATCGCTATGTAAACGGTAATCATTATAAGGAATTAATAATTCTTTTTTGCCTTTTAATTCCCATGTGTAACGATCCGGTGCGCCATTAAACATATCAAAATCGTCAGTTGTTCTTAAACCATCAGCTGCTGTCCCTGGTGCATCATAAGCAACATTAGGTGCACGTCTTACTCGGCGCTGGCCAGTGTTATATGTCCAAGCTTGGCGTGGTTTTTTAATTTGATCCATTGTGTCGTAAACTAACAATGCTGTACCCGCTAAACGTGCTGGCTCTGTTACACTTTGTTTGAACTTAAACAAAATATTGTTTTGCTCTAATTCACTAGCTTGTGCGCCTTTTACATTGTATGGCAGCATCATTTGATCATCAAAACCAACAAAAGTGTAATCACCGCTGGCAGTTGGTGCCGCTTGTCCACCCTGTCGGGTAATTTTCTCACCACGGTAGCGTAAAATATGATTCCAAATCGCTTCTAAACCATTTGCTGGGATAGGAAATGGTACACCGACGGCAGCCTTAGTAATGCCATTACCACCTTCTGTTAACTCGGCAGAGGTGGCGTTATCAATAGCTGCTTGATAGACATGTTCAGGAAATGAAGCACTACGGTGTGTTTGATAGACATTCATTTTGTAAGTATCAGGGTAAGTTTCAAATAACTTAATTTGTCCTGGTGTTAATAATGCTTGGTATTTGGCAACGTTTTTGCTGTCAATGGTGTATAAAATTTTATCTTGTGCATAAGGATCTAAATGATGATCCCCTACAGTGTAACCGGCTGGTGGCTCAGTAATGCCCCCCGTCCACGCGGGTATAGAACCATCAGCATTAGCCGCTTTGACAGCACCTAATGGGGTTAACTCGGCTGATAAAGCTTTTGCTTGTTCCGGTGTTACTTTAGCCGTTGCTGAAGTTCCTATCACGACAACTGATATAGCGAATGATAATAATGTTAATTTTTTCATTGTATAACCCTTAGATAGAATACTTAATGCTGAGAGAAACATAATCACGATCTTCCATTTGGTTAGTCGTGCCTACACCATCCCAAAAGCCGTTATAACTGACATCAGCAGACCAACGACTTTGATAATCAAACGTTACGCCCATAGAAACAGACTTACGTTTTTCGATAAATAAAAATAGAGGATCTGGCGTTGTACCAGAAACATCATGAGAGAAAACAACCCGCGGCGTGACGTTAATACCAGCAAAAACATTGTTATAATCCAGTTTTGCTACCGCACGATAACCCCAAGCAAATTCATCTGGGAATGGGTTTGTTTCAACACCATCTTGAATGGCAAGTTCTAACCCAGCTTTGCCAGCAATACCACCATTGCGATCAGTACCTGGGCCATTTAACCGTAAAACATCAGGATCTGGCATATCTTGAATATTAATACCACCTACTTCAATTAAGCCCGTTAATTGACTTGCGCCTAAACTTGGGCCAAATAAGTGGGTTAAAGTAAACTGTGCTTGTACGGTATCTGATAAAACAAAACCTTCGGCATTCGAGCCAGGTTCAAAAACATCCATTTGTGAAATACCATCAAATGCGGCATAGTCAGGATGACCTGTATTAGCTAATTGCTGCGGCATAGCAGCAAATAACAATTCAACATCATCAATTTGTAAAGGCTCATCTTGGCGATAAGTTAACTCCCCTGCCACCGATGTTTCACCAACAACGGTATTAAAGCTTAAAGCGTACAACTTAATATCTTCAACGTAATCAAGCTCTACTTGTGAAAAACTGCCCAGTTGATAATAATTTTGCTCGGTTATTTTACCCGCGGCTATCATAGCCACATCTGCCGCAACAACACTCGGGGTAAAATTAGCTGTTTTACCTGAAAATACCGGACGACGGCTATGGTAATTCATGTAATAAGCACTGATTTCAGTGTCATTTAATTCAGGTAAATACCAAGATAAACGTAAACCATATTGACCACCATCATCAGGCTCATTTTCAGCTAACTTGCCTGGCGCACGAAGGGTTAATTGGGTTGGGTAAGCAAGGTATAATTGTCCCGCGATGGCAGGATCTAACCCCGCACGAATACCATCCCCTAAAGAGTTTAGCTCAGTCAATAAATAATCGAGATCCATATCAGGACCGCCAGCAAAACCTAATTGCACATTAGCGTATTGGCCACCATCACCGGCAAAGTCATTATTAGAAAAATAACTCCCTGGTGCTGGTAAAATGGTTTTTTCCCAGCTGTATTGGTAAAACGCTTCAATACTGAAGGTATCGGTAACCCCTAAAGATCCCCAAATAGCTCCATAAGGTATAAAAGCTTCTTTAAGTTCAGAGCCTGGCGCTCTAAGGCGTGCAATATCAACCGGGTTTAATTCACTGATACCATGAGAAATAAGTGAGCTCTCCCCCCAACTAATAACTTGTTGGCCAACTTTGATTGTTAGTGGCATATCGTCAAGATAAAAGTCACCATAAACATAAGCATCTAATAAACGAATATCACGACAAACTTGCTGGCTTGCTTCATTATCTCGACAGGGATCATTATTCAAGCCCGAAACAGGGTTAGTCCATGCTCTGTCAGAATCACTCATTTCAAAATCATAGTAATACATGCCACGCACGAATAAACCGATATTATCATAGCGAATATCTAAGTCATGAGAGCCTTTAAAAATAGTAGAGAAAGCTTCACCGGCATTATAATTTAAATTACCGTTATCGCCATTAGTTGAATAACTACCGGCACCATCCCAAACATCGGTATTAGATGGTGAAGGAAACGCGGCATCAAAGCCTGAAAAATCAAAACCATTTTGTGGGTTGTTAGCTTTACCAACTCTGTTTGACCAGTCTCTATCTTCCACTCGCCAGCTTGTGCCTAAACTAAAAGTAGAGTCGAAACTAATATCAACATCACCTAATTGAAAGTTTGCAGATAATGCTTGGCTTGATGCCATTGATATTATCGCCACAGATACCATTTTGGTTAATGGCTTTATCGCAAACGTTTTATTAAAACGACACTTCATACGATTTATCCCCCGAGCAGAAACATAATAATTATAGTTAGCACTAATGCTAGTTAACAGCTATTTAAACAATAATTGCATCATTCTAAATAACTATCAAGCGCTAAAAAAACACCTTAATACCTTTTATAATAATACATTTACCAGATTTATCAGGTTATTTTTTTACGATATATTAAACGTGTGTTTAAAACTAGGAGAAGCATAAAATTAGCTGTACGCAAGAAACGGCTATTTCTCGGTGCTAGCAACTAATTAGCAAGAAAAAACTTAATGGTTTGAGGTCTAACCAGCGTTTAAAGCATTAACTCTATTCAAGACAGTTTTGTCATAGATTTAAATTTATTATTTTCCGTAATTAATAAGAATTTGCCATGAATTCCTGCCATAGTGACAAATTTTCTTAAATGCATAGCAGGAAACCTCACCTTAATACCTTGGGTAGTCACTACCTGAATAGAATCAAAGTGGCCATGGTAATAAGGTAAAAATTCTTCCGATGTTAAGGAAATTGTAAAATAAAATTCTTTAATCATAAGTCTATCTATTGAATTTTAATCGTTAACTTTACCTTCAAATAAATCAACGCTTAACTTCAATTAACCCGTGCTGACAACCTCGCTGAAATAGCACAGCGAGGTTGTATTAGTGAGCTTCGGTTAATTAGCTTAACGCGGCAGTCACTTTTTCTTTTAAATCGCGCGATAAGTTAGGCAAACTGGCAAGTGTCATTAAATGTTGTTGCAACAACGCTTGTCTTGCTGGCTCATATCGTTTAAATGCCAATAATGGCGTAATTAATCGAGACGCTACCTGCGGATTTAGCGTATTTAGCTCGATAATATGATCCGTTAAAAACTGATAACCTTTACCTGATTTACAATGGAAGTACTTAGGATTATGCATCATAAAAGCACCTATTAACGAACGCGCTCTATTTGGATTATGCAAGCTAAATAATGGGTGTGATAACAACTTAGCTAAACGCTCAAAAATAGCATCACTGTTATGCATAGCGTTAATAGAGAACCACTTATCCATAACAAGTGTAGTGTCGTACCAACGTTTTTCAAAATGCGAAAGCTGGTCATCAAAATTTGCTAAGTTCTGTTGTGCCGATGCCGTTAATGCAGCAAGTGCATCTGTCATGTTTTCAGCTTGCTGATATTGTTCATGCACTAATTTACTATTTTCAGGTAATACCGCTAAATAGGCTAAACAAGTATTTTTTAAAGCTCTATTGGCAACAGCAATTTTGCCAACGTCCTGACTTTTTATGCATTGTTGATAGCAGCTTAACAAGCTATCAGCCAAACCTTGCGCTAAAAAGTGCTTTAAGGTTTTAAGCGCATGTAACACCACATCGGGATCAACTTCGGTTAAGTTATCGGCAATTTCATCAAAGCTAGGTAAAGCCAATTGTTCGGCAATAAGCGCAGGATCAATATCTGATTGAAGAATATTAGCAAAGGCCGTTAACAAGCTATTTGGTAAGTTAAACTCAGGGTTTTCGATCAGCTGTTTAATGTAACGAAAGAACAGTTTTTGTCCTGCATCCCAACGACAAAATTCATCTTGTGCTGATACCATGATCTGTTCAAGTTCAACATCTGTTTGGGCAAAATCAACTTTTACTGGCGCTGATAAATCCGCCAAAAAAGCAACCGTTGGCTTTTGCGTAAAGCCATTAAACTGCCAAGTTTGTTGCTCTGCTTTAAGTTCTAACAGTCGAGGATTTGCAGCTGCTTGCGCCGCTAACAGCTCAATTTTTATCGGTATATGTAAATTAACTTTTTCTGGCTGCCCTGCTGTTGCTTGATGACTTTGTTTAACCGTTAAGCTGTAAGTTCCTGTGTTTTGGTCAAAACTTTCAGAGACAATTAACAAAGGTGTGCCAGCTTGACTATACCAAGCTTTAAATTGACTTAAATCAATATTCGCCGCATCAGCCATCGCATTAACAAAGTCATCACAAGTAACCGCCATACCATCAAAGCGTTCAAAATATAAGTCCATACCGGCACGGAATTTTTCTTTGCCTAACAAGGTATGGAGCATACGAATAACCTCTGCACCTTTCTCATATACTGTTAAGGTATAAAAGTTATTCATTTCGATCACTTTTTCAGGACGGATCGGGTGCGCCATTGGCCCCGCGTCTTCAGCAAACTGTTGTGAACGTAATACGCGTACATTTTGAATGCGAGTTACGGCAGCTGAATTTAAATCAGCACTGAATTGTTGATCGCGAAAAACCGTTAACCCTTCTTTTAAACTTAATTGAAACCAATCTCGACACGTTACTCGGTTACCTGTCCAATTATGGAAGTATTCATGTGCAATCACCGCTTCAATATTAAAGTAGTCAGTGTCTGTTGCTGATTGTTCATCTGCCAACACAAACTTACTATTAAAAACATTCAATCCTTTATTTTCCATAGCTCCCATGTTGAAAAAATCAACCGCTACAATCATGTAAATGTCTAGGTCGTATTCCAAGCCAAAGGTATCTTCATCCCACTTCATTGAATGTTTTAACGACTCCATGGCATGAATAGCTTTGTGCTTATTACCTTTATCAACAAAAATCTCAAGCGCGACATTTTTGCCTGAGCAGGTGGTGTATTGATCACTTAATAAATCAAAGTCACCTGCGACTAAAGCAAATAAATAACACGGTTTAGGATGAGGATCATGCCAAGTAACAAAATGCTGATTGTCAGCTAAGTCACCGGCATCAATTTTATTACCATTAGATAATAAATAAGGAAAAGCCGCTTTATCAGCAATAATTTTAGTCGTGAATACCGCTAATACATCAGGGCGATCAAGATAATAGGTTATGCGTCTAAAACCTTCAGCTTCACATTGGGTACAGTAAGCGTCACCTGATTTATATAAGCCTTCTAACGCGGTATTATCTACAGGTGATATTTGTGTTTGAATCAGTAATTCAAATGACCCAGTTGGTACAGTAATTTCTATATTTTCATCTGAAATGCTGTATTCACTTTCCGATAACACTAGACCATTAATCTCAATAGATAATAAGTTCAGCTGCTCACCATCCATAACTAAACGAGTTACACCGGCTAAGTTATCAATTTGCATTTTATTAGTAACCACTGTTTTAGCGTCAGCTAATGCAAAAGTTAAATCAACGGTTTTAATGGCAACTTCTGGTGCTTGATAATCTTTGAGATAACGTGGGGTAAATTCAGTCATAAAATAAAATCACTTAAAGGCTATATTGTAAGAAAAAGATAAATTAAAAATTTTATACTATTTTTTAAAGCTTACGAGTTTTTTAATATTAAACCCGATAAAACCATACACAATAGCTAACACAGGGTTAATTAAATTAAAAAAGCAGTAAAAAATATAATCAAGTGGGTTAACTAATAAAACACTATACATGTAAGCACCACAAGTATTCCAAGGAATTAGTGGCGAAGTAATAGTACCTGAATCTTCTAAGGTTCTACTTAGTACAACGGGATGTAAACCGCGGCGTTGATATTCTTCTTTAAACATGCGACCAGGCATCACAATCGCAATATACTGATCTGCTGTCATCACATTCGTTCCAATACAAGTAAGTACCGTGCTTGTAATTAAGCTACCAACTGACTTTACTGTTTTTAAAATAGACTCAACAAATTTTCGTAACATGCCTAAATGTTCTAGCACTGCACCAAAGCTTAAAGCGCACATAATTAACCACACAGTATTAAGCATACTCGACATACCGCCACCACTTAATAAGTCATTTAGTTCAGGCTGGTTTGTTTCGATGATCACACCATCAAAAAGCGCGGTCCAAATAACCGTAATATTGGCGGTAAGTAAATCAACATTTTCGCCAGCTAACCGCAAGATCAATTCTTGCTGAAAAATAAATGCCCAGAGCGCGCCAATTAATGCGCCAATAGCAACCGCCGGAAACGCAGGTGTTTTTTTAATTGCTAAAGCTAACAAAATCACTAAAGGAATTAAGTTCCAAACGCTTAAATTAAATTGCATAGCTAACGCTTGATTAAGATCCGCAATGGCATTGTTTGATGCGCTGGTACTTTCAGAAAAACCTAATACTAAAAAAAGCAACAATGCCGTTGAGATAGAGGGAATAGTCGTCCATAACATATATTTTATATGGTCAAATAGCTCACTACCAGCCACCGCAGGTGCTAAATTAGTTGTTTCAGATAAAGGCGAAATTTTATCACCAAAATAAGCGCCAGAAATAACTGCACCGGCGGTGATCGGTGCCGATAACTCTAAGCCTTGTGAGATACCAATTAACGCAACACCAATAGTGGCTGCGGTAGTCCATGAGCTACCAATGCTCATAGCAACAATGCCACAAATCACACAAGCAGCAGCATAAAACCAATCAGGATTTAAAATCTGTAAACCATAATAGATCATGGTGGGCACTGTGCCCGATAACAGCCAAGTGCCAATTAATGCACCAACGGCTAATAAAATTAAAATAGCCCCCATAGATAGTGAAATACCATGGATGATCGCTTTTTCAATATCGGCCCAGCTAAAACCATTTTTTAAACCAATAATGATCGCTAAGCCCATGCTCAACATTAAGGCGATTTGATTAGGCCCATAAGAAGAATTATCACCAAAGAAATTAACCGCCATGGCTAATAAAAATATCAAGAAAATAATCGGAATGGAGGCTTGCACTAAGGTTGGTGCTTTATTGGAGGTAACCTTCTGCTGATTCATATATAAGATATCCTAGCTTAAGCTCATTTTATTTAACTAAATAACCTGAACTCGGGTTAAATAGGAAATGAACTAAACAAGTAAAATAAACCGTCATAGAAGACGGTTTATTTTGATATTTTACTTTTTAGCGACTTTACCTAAAGCAACAAGGTCAAAAGTAATTTTAGCCGTTTCATCTAAAAACGGATCTAATTCTTCTAAATCTTCCGGTAAATCATCTAGCGATTTAACCGGCTCTTTACCTAATACCGCTAATCTTGCATTAGCACGAAGTAATTGTTTTGCTTTACGCTCTTCACGTTTTTCTTGTCGTTTTTTAAGATTAAGAGAAACGGTTTTATCATCTTTTTCTGCTTGATACGTTTTAATATCTTCTAGCAAGTAAGAAAACTCGGTATTGTGTTTAATCCGCTCTTGGTGCAGTGACTCAAGATATTTCAAATCATTCTGTAAATTTCCTAACGGGCTATAGCTCGCTTTAGGAATTTGATCCCAAGGTAAAGCATTCTCTTCTTTGCTTTCACCCCAATCTTCTGGCGCGATCGCTGATGGGAAAGCAATATCAGGAATAACACCACGATGCTGAGTACTACCGCCATTAATACGGTAAAATTTTGCAATGGTAAATTGAATACTACCTAATGGGTTTGAATATAAATCATAAACCCGGCCTAAAGGACGATGCTGCTGTACAGTCCCTTTACCAAAGGTATGCTCACCAACAATAACCGCACGGCCATAATCTTGTAATGCTGCTGAAAAAATCTCAGAAGCAGAAGCGCTATAACGATCAACCATTACCGTTAATGGTCCATCATAATAAGTTAAACCATCAACATCACGTTGAACTTCCACTTGTTTTTTCTGATTTAATACTTGAACAACCGGCCCTTTATCAATGAACAAGCCCGTTAATAAGGTCGCTTCAGTTAATGAACCACCACCATTGCCACGTAAATCAACAATAATGCCTTCAACACCTTCGCTTTTAAGCTTAGCAATTTCCTTTTTTACATCTCTTGATAAGTTATTGTAAAAACTTGGAATATCAATAACACCTAATTTACGCTGCTGGCCATCTGATGTTTTTTCTAAATAAATTTCAGACTTTGCGGCACGGTCTTCTAGTTTAATTTTATCTCGAATGATGGAAACCACTTTTAAGTTGGTGTCAGAATCAGATTCGCCTGATAGAATTTGTAAACGTACTTCGGTGCCTTTTGGCCCTTTGATCAAGTCAACCACATCATCTAAACGCCAGCCAACAACATCTTCAAATTCACCTTTTGCTTGGGCAACACCAACAATTCTATCTTTAGGTTTTAATTGTTTAGATTTTTCCGCAGGACCACCGGTAACCACACTTTGAATAACTGTGTAATCTTCTTCTGCTCTAAGTACAGCACCTATGCCTTCTAATGACAGGTTCATTTCCATTTGGAAACGTTCCGCATTTTTAGGGGATAAATATGAGGTATGAGGTTCAACAACCCGAGCAAAGCTGTTCATCACCATTTGAAAAACATCTTCGCTTTCGCTTTGTTTAATACGCTTAATTGCATATTTATAACGTTTAGTTAAGGTTTCTTGAATTTTTGGCCATTCTTTTTTAGCTAATAACAAACTTAAAACGTCGTATTTAACTTTTAAACGCCAAAGTTCATCAAGTTCTTTAACATCTTTTGGCCAAGGTTGTTCTTCACGATCAAACAAATATTCTTCGTCAACCGTAAAGTCAAATGGCTTCTCTAATAACGTTAAAGCATATTCAAAACGTTCTATTCTACGCTTAACATTTAAATTATAAATCTCATAGGCAATATCTAATTTGCCACGAGCAACTACCGAATCAAAGTCTTGTCGATATTTACTTAAACTTTCAATGTCGGATGCTAAAAAAACATTGCGATTGTAATCAAGTTGTTTGATGTAACGATCAAAAATCTGACTAGATAATTCATCGTCAATATTAATTTTTTTAAAATGAGCACGCGTAAATTGCGCCGTTATCCGTTTACTAGATGCTATGTGTTGACTTTCTGGTTCCAGAACAGGAATGGCATCCGACTTTGTGTTTTCAAAGGCATTTACCAACTGTACTGAACAAACTGCAAGTGAAATAGCTAACGCTATACGACCAAATTTATGCATGCAAATCACTCCATTAACTAAATAACTTTTCAACTTGTGTTTTAATCACCATACCTGAAGCTAACTGTACCTGAACATCACTGCCGGCAATTTCAGTAATAACCGCTTCCATTGGTGCGTTACCAAATTTCACTTTAACTTTAGCACCAACAACAATTTCACCTTGTGCTACTGGCTTAAGCTCAACAGCAGGTTTAGCTGGTTTTTTGCTTGCATTGTTATCAGCTTTAGAGGATTTAACATTTTTAAATTTATTATGCTTTTTCGCTGCTGTTTTTTTAGCAGCATCTGGATTCGCTTTTTGCTCTTTCGCGCCATTGGCATTTTTGTTCTGTACTTTATGACCAAATTTTTCTTGGCTTTCTTTCAGTGTTTGCGCTGCATGATCCGCTTGTTCTTGATCTATTTCAGCTACCTTTTCACCAGTTAAGTCAACACGAGGAGCGCCTAACTTAATTGACTTTAAATAACGCCAACTACTGGTGTAATGACGCAAAGCTTGTCTTAAACGAGTTTTGCTTACATTATCTTCTTCAGTTAATTGCTCAGCAATTTCTTGAAAAATACCTACTTTTAAAGCTTTTGCTTGGCCTTCAGTAGAAAAACACGCAGGAAATTTTTTCGCTAATAAGGCAATAATTTCTTTTGTGGTAAGTGCTTTAGTTTCAGTTTCCATAAATACTACTTTCAATAAATTAATCTTCTAGATATTGATCACGGTTGTCTAAAACGTTTCGACACCAGTCATAAATATCATCACTTTCTAATTCAGGTAAAACATCTTGGCCAATCCAGACATGCCATACCTGCTCTAAAATTCGTTCAAGTTCATCGGTTACTATATCTTCTTCGGCAAGATCATATAGCGTGTGATAAATCTCATTTAATTTTTCGGCAACAATTTCTTCCTGCCCTTCCCAATCTCCAACAACACTTTCTGAGACGAGATAATCGTGTATAACTACAAACTCTTTCATTTTTCAAAACACATAAGGCTAGAAAGCGCATAACATACCTTGAAAGTAGATACTTTTAAAGTGTTATCGCGGTTATATCGTCGATATTTACCAGTTTATAACATTTATCGTTTATCTAATACTCAGATACGCTTTTTTCGTGAAAAAATATCGCTAAACTTTATACAATTTTTACCGGCTTTAGCTTTTACTCAAGGTGTTCTTTAGGTAGAATCGAGCTTATTTTTCATGAATTAGTATCTATGCACGCCTTATTTGAATATTTACCACTGGTTATCTTTTTTGTTTTTTATAAGTTTCAAGATGTTTATTGGGCTACCGCTTCATTAATTGTCACATCAGCATTACAAATCATTTATTTCATGGCTAAAAAACAGCCTGTACCTAAGCGTAATTTAATATTTTTTGGTTTAATTGCGGTTTTTGGTGGTTTAACTATTTTCTTTCAAAACGACGCTTTTCTAAAGTGGAAAGTGACTATCATTAACGGTATTTTTGCTTTAGTACTTATTGTAAGTAATTATGTCTTTAAGAAAAATTTATTAAAACAACTCGTTGGTGAAAACTTAACCTTACCTGAGCATATTTGGTCACGTTTAAACTTATCTTGGGCAGTATTTTTTATCTTTTGTGGTTTATTAAATATCTACATTGCCGACAACTATCCGCTTGATACTTGGATAAACTTTAAAGTCTTTGGTTTAACCGTACTGACGTTTGTTTTTGCTATTGGTTCGGTTGCTTCACTTTATAAATATTTACCTAAAGAAGAAGCAAACAAAGAAAATTCATTACCAACCAATAACGAGAAATAATCAATGTATTACGTAATTTTTAGTGAAGATGTCCCCAATAGTTTAAGTAAACGTTTATCTGTTAGAGAAGATCACCTTGCCCGTTTATCTTTATTACAAGATCAAGGCCGTTTATTAGTTGCTGGCCCTTGTCCTGCCATAGATAGTGAAAACCCTGGCGATGCGGGTTTTACCGGCTCAGTCGTTATTGCTAAGTTTGACGATTTAACCCAAGCACAAAGCTGGGCAGATGCAGACCCTTATATTGCCGCGGGTGTTTACCAAAAAGTAATAGTAAAACCTTATAAAAAAGTATTACCAGCATAGTAGGTATAGGTTTTAATGAAGATTAAATATGTTACTAATGGGATTTTTATCAGCACCTGTGCATTATTGCTCTCTTTGCCTATTGCCGCTAAAAAAATCACTACGGTGGATGAATGTGATCAACTGTCTCCAAAAAATAGCGATTTTTCTTCTTGTTTAGATCAAGTAAAAACCCATGCCGAACGTGAATTAACCACTTGGATAAATAATCAAATATTTACCCTTGAAGAGTTAAAAAAACAAACGGGCAGAGGCGCAGCGTTAACCATTTTTAAGCGCTCACAAACCGCTTTTGAAAAATATCGAGAAGATAATTGTCGCTGGCAGTATTTACAGATATCGCCAGCAACTGGCGCTGATAGCGCATATAAAAGTTGTTATATCAAACTTACGCAAGCACGCAGTAAAGAACTATCAGAGTTAAGTCGTTAAGGACAAAGACTTAAAGCGATTTAAAAACAATAAAAAATCACAAAAAAGGCGTATTTTCACTATTGAAAATACGCCTTTTTTTTAACGGTTTTTAACTCTGTTTATCTGTTCTGCTTTTCTCGTTGATCACTAGCATCAACTTCATCATCGCCTGAAAGTAAAACAGCAAACCATTTACCTTCTTGTGAGCTTTCTAAGCCAATTTTAATGATCATTGTTAATGGTACTGATAACAACATACCAACCGTTCCTAATAACCAGCCCCAGAAGATTAAGGATAAAAACACCACTAACGTTGATAGCCCTAAACCACGACCTAAGTAACGTGGTTCAATGACATTGCCCATTAAGGTATTAATCAATAAATAACCAAGGCCAATAAAGCCAGCGGTTGCCGGACTCAATTGTAATAAGGCTAAAGACATAGCTGGCACAGCGGCAATAATAGAGCCGATATTAGGAATATAATTTAATAAAAAGGCTAACACGCCCCACAATAAATAAAAATCTAGGCCAACTGCCCATAACATTAATGACACCAACATACCGGTACCAATGCTGACTAGAGTTTTAATGGCTAAGTAATTATTTACAGAGGTTAAAAAGCGATCAATTTGTTTCATCCTCATTTCGGGATCAGCTAAAGATAAATGAATTTTTCGCGGTAACATAGGCGCTTCAAATAACATAAAAATAACCGTAATGATGATCAAAAACATATTTGCCATAACATTGCCAAAACCACTTAGCATATTAGTAGCAAGGCCTAATGCAGCAGCAGGATCAACATGTTCGGTTAATAATTCCCGCGATATTTCAATATTATAATTGGCTAATTGAGTAACTAGCCAAGCGAGCTCACCTTTTAATTGTTCACGATAAACCGGTAATAATTCTGACAATTTAGCCAACGAGTTACCTACTAAGCCAGCAAGTGATAGCACCACACTGACAAAGGCCGCAATAACAATAAATATTGCCACAATTTTAGGGATTTTATAACGCGCAGCATAGTTAACCAACGGGTTACAAACTATAGCGATAAATACCGATAATAAAAATGGCACTATGATATTGGTGGCAGTTTTAATACCGGCAAAAATAACAAATAGTGCCGCTACGGTTAATATGGCTTTTAACACACTTTCAGTTTGTGTTGCTTTGCTAGAAGACACAGCTTGCTCCATTCCTTTCAAGATAATGATCCAATTTTATGGCTGAACTATACGTTAAGTAATTAATAAATTTAATCATTATTTTTCAATAAACTTACATAGTTCGGCGGATCAAAGTCACACTCGACAAGTTCAATAAACGTCGACAGGCTAACAACCCTATTGTCGAAACAAACAAAGCACCAGAGCTAACGCCTAACAACCAGTATGAAAAATGAAAATTAAATGTCATGTTAAACACTTGTGATTGTAATAAATACACGGCAAGTTCCATTGCTAAGCTCGCCATAAAACCGGCTAACGCCCCTAACACTAAAAATTCATAAAAAATACTCATGGTAAGTATTCTACCTTTAGCCCCTAAGGTTCTTAAAATCGCTAATTCACGTTCACGCTCTTCCATACTCGCTTGAACTTGTGCAATTAATACTAAGCAGCCTGCAAGCACCACTAAAACAAGAATAAACTGAATAGCAACAGACACTTGTGCTATGACCTCACGTAATTGATTGATCATCGCTTCCACATCTAACATGCTAATCGTCGGATAAAGTGATAAAAACTGCTGTAACGCTTGTTTTTTCTCGTCTTTAATATGAATAGCACTAATGTAAGTAGCAGGAAAATCGGCCAATACTGCTGGGTGAAAAATCATAAAAAAGTTGGGCTGCATTGTTTGCCAATTCACTTCACGAATGCTACTGACCGTGACAGAAATTTCTTCATTGCCTAAAGTAAATAATAACTTATCACCTAAGACAATATTGAGTCGTTCAGCCAACGATTGCTCAATCGAGACCAAGTGATTTTCATTATCTTGCTCGGCTAACTTGTTTGCAGGCCTCTCATCCCACCATTTACCAGCAACCACTTTATTACCGTTAGGTAGGCTAGCTCGCCAAGTTAAATTAAGCTCTCGGCCAACCCCGCGCCGGCCATTATCAGCCTCGGTTTCTTCTTCCTTAGAAACCTTGCGTTTAACCTGTTCATCATTAATAGCCGCTAATCTGCCACGAACAACAGAAAATAAACCACTCGAAACAATATCGTGTTCAGCAAAAAATTCTTCAATAGCTGGTCGCTGACTCTCACTGACATTAATCAAAAAGCGATTAGCGGCGTCACTAGGTAGCTGAGCTTGCCATTCATCAATAATTGAATTTTTCATCACTAAAATGATCAATAATAAATTTATCGCTACGGTGAAACTGATCAATTGAATGCCATTTTCACTGGCTCGCCTTTTAACATTAGCAAGAGCCAAATGCCATGACTTACCCGCTTGGCTACCAACTTGACGGCCAAGTTTCATTAAACCATGGGCAAGCAATAATAAAATACCCGCCACAATTAATGAGCCCGCCAATAAAGCGGCACTTAACATGGCATTTTTGCTAAACAGTGTTAATAAAGCAAAAACTGCGGTTACCGCAATAATATTTGACCAAATAGAGCTATTTTTAAAGATATCACTACCACGTAATATCATCATAGGTGAAGTAGAAGTTAATGACTTTAATGGCTGAAGTGCAAAGGCCGTAGCACAAATAATCCCCGTTGTTATCGCAACTAAAAGTGGGTAACCATAATGATCTGTCGTGGTTATTTCAAAAATATCATTTATCGCCCAAAGGCCAAGTTTTAATAGTCCCAAGCCCAAAATGAGGCCGATGCTGATGCTGAATAAACATAACAAACTCCAATGCAAACAAACCATTTTGTTAATATGGCTTTTACTCGCGCCCATCGCTTTAAAAATGGCAACACTTGCCTGATGACGCTGACCATAACGTCTACTCGCAACAGCGACAGCCACAGCCGCTAGAATAATCCCTAACATACTGCCAAGTGATAAATATTGCTCGGCACGATTTAACGCTTTAGCCAGTGGTGAATTACCTGACTTTATGTCTTGCCAATGTTGAGTTTCATTTAATTGGGGTTTTAACCACGTTTCAAAGCTTTTAAGTTGATCTTCGTCGCTGGCAAATAAATAACGATAGCCGACTCTACTCCCCGGTTGAACCAATTCGGTTGCCGCTAAGTCCTCTAACGCTAAAATAACCACTGGCGCTGACGTAAAGACACTAAATGAGGCATCAGGAAGTTGTTCAATAATACCCGCTACAGTCACCGTTAGGTTACCTAACTCAACCTCGTCGCCAATCTCTAGGGCTAATTGAGGCAAAGCTTTTTTATCTAACCAAATATGCCCAGGCTCTGGCGTTGAAACACGCTCAGGCTGCCCTTGTTTGGTTTTACGAACCAATAACTCACCACGCAGTGGATAGCCAACAGAGCTTGCTTTGAGCTGTATCAATAACATCTCGTCGTCAGCAAACACCATAGACGCCATTTCAACTTGTTGAACATACTGCACATTCTGTTTACTGGCTTGCGTTAAAAAGGCTTCATCAATGGGGCGCGACGCTTTTAAAATAGCATCTGCGGCAATAAATTTAGTTGAGTTTTGTATTAAACTCGCTCGTATTTGGCTTGAAAAGCCGGTTAATGAAAAAACTGACGACACTGACAGAATGATAGCTAACGCAATTATTGTCAGTTCGCCACGTTTAAGCTCGTGCTGTAACAGCCGAAACGAATGTTGCATCCACATTGGCATTAGACATTTTCCACAATATTCGATGTTGTATCTAACTGAGCTGTTTGCTCAGTCATTTCAGTTAATTGCCCAGAGGCCATCTTAACTTGTCGCTGACAACGTGCCGCTAACTGGTTGTCATGAGTAACTAATACTAAGGTTGTCCCTTGTTGCTGATGAATATCAAACAACAAATTTGCAATATGCTGACCGGTTACTGTATCTAAATTACCCGTTGGTTCATCGGCAAATAAAATATCGGGTTCACTAATAAAAGCGCGCGCAATTGCTACCCGTTGTTGCTCACCACCTGAAAGTTGTGAAGGAAAATGATCCGCTCGATCAGATAAATCAACTTTAGCTAATAACGCCAAAGCTTTTGCTTTCGCATTAGGCATATTGGCTAGCTCTGCCGGTAACATGACATTTTCTAGCGCCGTTAAGCTGTTTACCAATAAAAATTGCTGAAAGATAAAACCAACATGCAATGCCCGCATTTCACTACGCTGCTCTTCATCCATTTGATGTAATGGTTTACCTTTGAGAAATATTTCACCCGAGCTTGGTAAATCTAATCCCGCTATCAATGAAAGTAAGGTAGACTTACCTGATCCCGATGCACCAACAATAGCTAATGTTGATCCTGCATTTACTTCTAAATCAATATTCTGCAAAATAGTTAAGCTTTTTGCATTCATCTGGACTTCTTTATTAACAGAGGTCACTTTCAAAATATGTTCGGAATTTAATTTCATGATAAAAAAATCGTTTCTTGTTGTCGTGTTTGTTTGGTTATGGGCGCAAAATGCCTGTGCCGCCCCCGCTAAATCCATCGTTATTTTAGGCGATAGTTTAAGTGCCAGTTATGGCATGAAACAGCAACAAGGCTGGATTCATCTATTAAACCAACGCTTTAGCGAGAAAAATTTACCATATCACATAATTAACGCCAGTATTAGTGGTGAAACCACCGCCGGTGGCTTAGCGCGTTTACCTAAAATTTTATCGCAAGGTAAAATCGACTATTTAGTCATAGAGTTAGGCGGAAATGACGGCCTGCGGGGCTTTCCTCCTAAAATAATAAAAAACAACTTGTTACAAATGATCGCATTAGCTAAAGAAAAAAATATCCCAATTGCCATTATGCAAATTAAAATACCGCCAAATTATGGCGCAAAATATAATCAATTATTTACCAATACCTTTAAACAAGTAAGCGATGATGAGAATGTGCCTCTCCTGCCTTTTTTTATTGAAGATATTGCCGTTCAGCCACAATTAATGCAAAAAGACGGCATTCATCCTAATGTCATGGCGCAGCCATTGATAGTGGATATCATGGAAAAACAATTGCACAACTTAGTTGAGGACAATTAAATGGAATTTATTTGGGTTTTATTTGCTTTTGTTTGTGGTTTTGCCGCTAAAAGTTTGACCTTACCACCGTCGATTGGTTTTTTGCTTGCCGGTTTTATTCTAAATTTTTTAGGTTACACCGCTGATGATAGTTTAAAAACGTTAGCCGATTTAGGCATCACCTTGATGTTATTTACTATCGGTTTAAAGTTAAATATTAAAGATTTGCTCAAACCTGAAGTGTGGTTAAGTTGTCTGGCTCACAGCACTTTTTGGGTGATTTCAGGCGTTATATCTTTCAAAATATTAATTTTATTCGCGTTACCTTATTTTACCGATCTAACGCTATTATCTTCTGCGGTTATTGTTTTCGCTTTAAGTTTTAGTAGTACCGTTTGTGTCGTTAAATTACTTGAAGAACAAGGTGAAATGAAAACAAGGCACGGTAAACTGTCAATTGGTATTTTGGTTATGCAAGATATTATTGCCGTTGCCTTTTTAGTACTTGCTACCGGTAAAATTCCAAGCATTTGGGCCTTTTCATTGATCGGCTTATTCTTTATCCGACCGTTTATTTTTAAATTAGTTGATAAAGCTGGACACGGTGAATTAATTCCACTTGCTGGTTTCTTCTTAGCTTTAGGTAGCTTTGAGTTATTTGAACTAGTGAAGATGAAAGGCGATTTAGGTGCGTTGATCGGAGGAATGTTATTAGCAAGTCATCCGAAAGCCACTGAAATAACCAAATCATTATTGAGTTTTAAAGATATCTTTTTAATTGGTTTCTTTTTATCAATTGGTTTTGTTGCCCTACCAACTCTTGATATGTTCGTGTTAGCACTGTTGATGGTGTTAGTGTTAATTCCTATTAAGTTTGTTTTCTTTTTTAGTTTATTTAGTGCGTTAAAATTACGCTGTCGAACCTCGTATCTAACCGCGTTAATTTTAAGTAACTTCAGTGAGTTTGGTTTAATTGTGGCTGCGATAAGTGTTAAAGCCAGTTGGATCACTGAGCAATGGTTAGTTATTTTAGCCCTTGCGGTTTCTTTATCTTTTGTCCTTACGAGTGTGATATATAAGTTCTCGCATCGCTTTTTCACTCGTTATAAGGACTTTTTCAAGCAATATGAACGAGAAGAAAAATTACCAGAAGACGACATTTTATTACCAAGTTACACCCCTATCGTGATCGTAGGAATGGGACGTGTTGGTATGGGTGCTCATCGTGCAATGACTGAACATAGCAAAGAAAAAGTATGGGGAATGGACGCGGAAAAAGATAAAGTAGATAGCTTAAAAGCAATGGGCATTGATACTTATTTAGGTGATGCCGAAGATGCTTACTTTTGGGAAGATATTAATTTAGAGCACATCAAACTGATCATGCTTGCATTGCCGACATTACAAGACAGTGTCAATGTCACTTCCATCATCAGAAAAACCAATTACAAAGGTAAAATTGCCGCGATTGCTCGTTATGATGATGAAACAGCTGAACTAGAAGCGCTAGGTATAGATAAAGTTTTTAACTTTTATACTGAAGCCGGTGTTGGTTTTGCCGATGAAAGTATCGCGTTAATTAAATAACCTAAAAATTAACTATGCCATTAATATAACAGCCAGTCATTGTACTCACAGTGACTGGCTTTTATTTGTACTTAAATTTAAGTAGATTGTATACCAATCCGTATAAGAAAGTGCTCGCTTAGCGAGAATTTAAAGGCTTAGAGGCAAGTAATGCCGATCAGTTAAGAAATATTTAACGATCCATTGACCGATCTTCTACATAGTTCAAAATCCGGTATCAATATTTAATACCGGATTTTTTATGCGTTTAGAAACTGAGTTAGCGACAACACTT
>NZ_JBQMWH010000022.1:0-28364 GCF_053470345.1 Thalassotalea agariperforans
TGTTTTTGTCTAGCGACAATAGCATTGTGGTACCACCTGATCCCATGCCGAACTCAGAAGTGAAACGCAATTGCGCCGATGGTAGTGTGGGAGTTCCCATGTGAGAGTAGGACATCGCTAGACTTCTCTTAAAAGAAGCCCGCAACAACGTTGCGGGCTTTTTGCTTTCCTGCGGTTAATTCTTTGATATAGTTTTTTAAATACCGTTTTGTCTTTAAAAGTAAATGAAACTAGCCAATAATCGCATTCTATTCCGTGATCATTTAATTTATTCATGTATGTAAGTGTTTATACGAGAATTATTTTATCTACGATAAATATCTTAGATATGCGTTTTGTTAAAAAAAGGTTAAGATAAATCAAAAAAATAAGACTTTCTATGTGTTTTCGTTGTTGGCTAATTATTTTGTCGTTAAGTTCTTTTGCAGCCCTTGCAAACGATAAAACATATTTTTTAGATCGCCAAAATGGTGATATGTTGAAATATCGCGATGATCAAGCGACGCTTGATCTAAGTATAAAGGCTAAGCATACAGATAATCATCTATATGAAAATGATGCGGATAAACAATCTACCGAATACCTAGAAATTTCACCCAGCATTAAAGCGCAATATCATAATGATAAACACTTTTTACAGTTAGGATTATGGTTTAAAAATCGAAAGTTTAATGATTTTTCTGAAGATGATACAACCGATAGATATGGCTTACTTAAGTATCACCATAAATTTCGTGCTGAACAAAGCGTTATATTGACAGGGGCGTTTTTCAATCAGTATTTAGATAGAGGTACAGGCTTATCAAAAGGCATTGGGTCGAGCTTATTAGAAAGAGATAACCGGAAGTCTAACTTTATAAATATTGCACATCAGTTAGGTAACGAAAATTCTAATGCGACTCTTACTTCATTAATTGGTTTTCGCAATACTGAATATAAAAATCGTCCAGAGGTTACTGATGGATTAAATTTATCGGCAGTTTATTCAATATTCGATTTTCAATACCTATTAAGCGACAAGTCTTATTTAACGGCTAAATTATCACTAGAAGACATTAAACATGACTTACCGTTGCAACAAGACCGTTTGGTAAGCACGGCATTAGTAGGTATTAAATGGCACAAAACTGAATTTACTCATTTTGATTTATCATTAGGTACGCTAAAGATAGATTTTGACGATGGCAGTTTAGCTAATAAACAAGATTTTAAGTGGAATTTTAAGTTCAAGTGGTCACCTATTGAAGCCATTGAACTGTCCGCCATTAGTGTAAGAACTGTAGATGAAAACCGTCAAATTGAAAATAGTTATTTGATAAGTGATAAGCTGGGTTTAAATTTTAGCTATCAAATGAACGATAATATTGAAATTTATTTACAAAACAGCATGGATATATTGGATTATTATTTTGAAACGGGTAATGAAACGGAGCAAGGTTTTACTAGTGATATGACAGTGGTTTATAAATTTAGAAGTAATATGTCATTATCATTAAGTTACTTTCACCAAAAATTGTCATCGTTTAATATAACTAACGAATATCAAAAAAATACCATTAGTGCGGGGATTAGTTTTGTTCTCTAAATTTTTACTGTATAAAAGGGCATCCTTGTTGGTTATACTTTATACAGTTTTAACCAGCTTTAGTGTTTATTCCGCTGATTATAAAATTGGTTCAGGTGATACGTTAAAGATAGATGTTTATGATGAAAAAGATTTACAAATAACGATTAGAATTGATAAATCCGGCATTATCACTTTTCCTTTTTTGGGGGACATAGCAGTAATAGGGTTATCAACCAAAGAAATAGGCGTTTTAATTGAAGAGGGCTTACGTGGGGATTATTTAATAGAGCCACAAGTAACTGTGTCAATTTCACAGTATCGCCCTTTTTACATTAATGGCTTAGTTAATCGACCTGGCGGTTACCCTTTTCAAGAAGGTTTAACGCTGGATAAGGCAATTGCTTTATCCGGAGGTTTAGCAAGTAGAGCGTCTACTAGTGATTGGCAGATTACACGGATAGTTAAAGGAAAAACAATAACCATAGATGCAGTTATATCAACAGAAATCCAACCTGATGATATTATCAATATTGGACAGAGCTTTTTTTGACAACATTAAATAACAACACTATTTTTCAGCCAGAAGCGGACGATGTCTCGATTAAAGAGATAGTTAGTCCGTTGTGGAATCGTCGTTGGCTTATATTATTTTTTACGTTGTTTATTACTTTAATATGCGCAGTTTATGTTTCTTCGTTAAAACCCTCTTTTATCGCAACCGCGGTATTACAAATAGGTAATAATAAACCGAATCAAGCCCTTTCTATTAACGATGCCTTTGATGAATCGAAAGCTTCAACAGAACAAATACAAACGCAATATGAATTATTAAGATCGCGTAAATTTGCCGAACGGGTGATTGCTCAATTAGATTTACGCAATGATCGTGATTTTATCTCAGGTAAATATAAAGACAATTATCGAGAATTTTTTAACAAACCTAAAATTACAACCATCTCTATCGAAGGTGCAGTGGCTACCTTTCAAGCACGGTTAAATGTAACGCCTATTACCAATACTGAATTAGTTAAAATAAGTTTTTACTCCTACTCCCCTGAACTGTCAGCTAAAGTGGCTAATTATATAGGGGCTACTTATTTACAGTATCAAGATGAATTACACAGCATGTCACAAGAAACGACATCGCAATGGTTAGTGGATCAGTTAGAAGAGTTAGGTAAAAAGTTAGAAGCATCAGAACAAGCTTTGCAGACTTTTCGTGAAGAAAAGCAGATTGTTGATATTAAAGGTGTGGTTGGTTTAATTTCGAATGAATTAAATGAACTCATGTCAGAAGCATTAATTGCCGATAAACGAGTTGATGAATTAGCGATCACGGTCAAATACATTAAAGAAAACAAAAATGAAATTCGTGAATTGGTTGAGATCAGTGAAATTAATGAAAATATTATCTATAGCAAATTAAGGGAACAAGAAGAGCGCCTAGATCGTAAGTTGTCTGAAATATCTAAACGATATGGGCCCAAGCACCCTAAAAGAATTGCCGTAGAAGCTGAATTTAAAAGTATTACGGACAGTATTACCAAACAGGTTAACGATATTGTTTTTGCGATAGAAAAAGAATATTTGGAAGCTATTGCTCGGTTAAATGCAACACAAGAAAGGCTAAGTAAAGCGAAGCAAGACTTCTTAAGGTTAAGCCGTTTAGATAATAAATTTTCCCAGTTATTACGGGAAGTGGAAACGAATAAAGAACTGTACAGCACTTATTTAATCCGTTTAAAAGAAGCTGATGCAATGGGCAATTATCGTGCAGATTTTTATGTCCGTTTTATTGATAAAGCACTACCACCTAAAGGGCCGTTCAAGCCTAATAAAACCCTATTAACTTTGCTTGCGATGGTTATTTCAATGGTGTTCATTTCGGCAGTTATTATTATGCGCGAATTAATGCTTGATACGCTGAATTCACGTCGTAAATTAGACAGTTTTACCGAAGCTAATATTCTTGCTGTGTTACCAAGAATAAAACGTGGTCGAGCAGGTGATAAAGATCAAGCGGTAGATCGCCGCTTTATTGAAGCTGTTCGAACTTTACGGACATCATTAATTTTTAGCCAAAAGAAAAAGCCACCTAAAATTATCGCGGTTACCTCTTCAGAGCCAGGTGAAGGGAAATCAACGGTGGCATTAGAATTAGCTCGCTCATTTAGTGAAATGGAAAAAGTTTTATTAATTGAAGGTGATTTACGTCATCCAACGATTGCTAAAAACTTAGGCTTAGATCCTAACCGCCCTGGCTTATCTAATTTATTAGCCAAAACACATCAAATCGATGAGTGTATTGTTCGTGACGAGCATAAACGACTAGATATGTTAACCTCAGGTATTACTCCTTCAAATCCGCTAGCATTTCTTTCGATGAAACGTTTTAATATGTTGATCAAAGTTTTTGGTAATTTTTATGATCGAATTATTATTGAAACACCACCGGTTAACGCGGTTAGTGATGCGGTGATTATTTCAAAGTTAGTTGATAGTGTTATTTATATTGTTCATGGCGGTAAAACAAGGCGAGAGCAAATTTTGTCAGGTTTAAGGTTGTTAAAACAAGTTAATGCACCTATCGAAGGAGTGGTCATCAACCATAGTGAAAATATTGATACCACTAAATATCAAAATAAATACTATAACGATATGGCAAACATCATTAAACTACCTACCAGAAAACAAGGGTAACTTGCCTTCGGAGTTATTCACATTATTTAAAAGCTATGAATAACCATAATATTGCATTACAAACATTAAACACTTTTGCCATTGTATGCTGTGCTAAGCAGTATGTTGAGGTGGCGAACGAAAATGATTTAATTTTATTATCAAAACAGTTCAAGAATAACTTAGCACAACAAAATTTTTACCTATTAGGTGAGGGCAGTAATACGCTTTTTGTTGATGATAAGGTTAACTTAATTGTTAAATCTTCCCTCAAAGGTATTTCAACATGGCAAAGTGATGACCATCATTTTGTTGAAGTGGCAGCAGGTGAAAATTGGCATCAACTGGTTTTATTTTGTTTAGAACATCAGATCTATGGCTTAGAAAATTTAGCGTTGATCCCTGGTAGTGTTGGCGCAGCACCGGTTCAGAATATTGGCGCTTACGGCGTTGAGTTTGCAGATTATTGTGAACAGGTCTCTTGGTTTGAGTTTGCGAGCGCCGATTGCAAAACCTTATCGAATCACCAATGTCAGTTTGCTTACCGTGAAAGTATTTTTAAAGGTGAATTAAAAAATAAAGGGTTGATCACGAAAGTTTTACTTAAATTTCCGAAAAAATGGCAGCCAAAATTAAACTATCATGGCTTATCAGATTTACCCAAACCTTATAGTGCTGAACAGGTAATGCAACAAGTTATTGCTTTACGACAAGCTAAATTACCAGATCCCAGTATATTACCCAATGCAGGCAGCTTTTTTAAAAACCCTGTGGTGACGACGAAGAAATTTATTGAGTTACAGACAGTATATCCGGCCTTACCTCATTATCCGCAAGATAATGGTCATGTTAAGTTAGCTGCGGCATGGTTAATTGAACAAGCAGGCTTAAAAGGCTATAAATTTGGTAAGGTTGCTGTTCATGCGAATCAAGCGTTAGTGTTAGTCAATCATCAGCAAGGCAGTGGGCAAGAGATTGTTGCTTTAGCCAAGCTAATACAAACTACTGTTTATCAAAAGTTTGCCATTATGTTAATTCCTGAAGTTAGGTTTGTGAATATTGAGGGTGAATGTGATCCTGTTGAGGTTTTAGCCAATGAGCAGTAATAGTCGAGCACAAATTATTAAAGCGTTAGCCCGCGGCAATTTTATTTCAGGTGAAGAATTAGGGGCTGAGTTAGGGATTTCGAGAGCCGCAGTTGCTAAGCATATTGAAGCGTTAAGTGACATGGGGCTTGATATCTATCGGGTTACCGGTAAAGGCTATCAACTGGCAAATAAACTTGATTTATTATCACTTAATAAAATTTCCCAGTATTTAAATTCGGATATCGCAGCACCAATAGAAATACATAGTGTTATCGACTCAACTAATAGCTATTTATTAAGAAAATTACCTTACGATCTTCAACCTGGTCAAGTTTGTTTGGCCGAATATCAAAGTGCTGGCCGAGGGCGACGTGGTCGACAATGGATCTCACCTTATGGTTCAAATATTTATTTATCGATGTACTGCTTTTTAGAGCAGGGCATGTCGCAAGCGATGGGATTAAGTGTTGTGGCTGCTCTTGCCGTTTTTGATGCGATAAAGACTTTATATCAACATAATGTTGAGTTGAAATGGCCGAATGATATTTATTTAAAAGGTAAAAAACTCGCGGGAATTTTAATTGACCTTGATGGTCAACCGCTTGAATCTTGCCATTGTGTGATTGGTATCGGGCTCAATCTGGCAATGCCGGACGAAAGTGCTAAATTAGTTGATCAGCCATGGAGTGATCTGAGTCAGCTAACCAACGGTGAGATTAACCGTAATCAATTGGTTGCCGAGGTCATAAAACAGCTGAATATCCGCTTAGCCGAATATAAGCAAACAGGCTTAACAAATATGCTGCCGTGCTGGCATCAACACGACATTTATTTTAATCAACCAATCAAAATAGTCGCCGGTACCAAAGAAGTTTTTGGAGTAAGCCGTGGTATTGATAACCAAGGGGCATTATTAATGGAAGTTGACGGTAAGGTGTCACCGGTTTATGGCGGTGAAGTAAGCTTACGAGGGGCTACGTGAAAGTTTTAGTAGATATTGGTAATACGCGATTAAAATATTGCCAAGTAGTCGATAATTTTACCATGCAAGCGAGCAGCGATATTAAAGCGATACATGTTAGCTCGTTAAATGTAGGTTGGCTTGATCAACACTGGAAGCAGGCAAAAAAAATAATAATTGGTTCTGTTAATCAACCAGCGCTGTTAGCAAAAATAATAACTTGGGCCGAGCAGCATAATATTGTAACTGACATAGTCACCAGTGAACAGCAAGCCTATGGCGTTATCTCGGGTTATCTGACACCTGAACGTTTAGGGGTTGACCGTTGGTTAGCTATAGTTGGTGCTTGGCAGTTATATCCTGAAAAAAACCTGATAATTGTTGATGCGGGTACGGCGACAACTGTTGATGTTATTAATGCGCATGGTCAACACTTAGGAGGTTGGATTTTGCCCGGCATCGATTGTATGCATCAAAGTGTGTTAAAAAATACCGCGCAAGTTGAAGGAAATTTAAAGCAAGCTAATTTAGCTTTTGCAAATAATACTGAAGATAATGTGAATAATGCCTGTTGGGCGGCAACAATTGGTTTAATTAAAGTGGCTGTTGAGCAAATTAATAAACTTAATTTAACATTAGATGACATTATTCTAACCGGTGGTAATACATTATCATTAAGTAAGTTATTAGATGTTCCTCATCAATGCCATGAAGAGTTAATATTTTATGGCTTACAGTCTTATGCAAAATCAGGAATTTAAGTTGAAAAACAACCGTTTTGCATAAAAAAACAACAAACAATAAAAAAGATGCATTTTTTTTGTTTTTTCTATTGCAAGGACAAAAGCATTACAATAGAATGCGCAGCACTTAATGTAGTGCCGACTTAGCTCAGTTGGTAGAGCAACTGACTTGTAATCAGTAGGTCGCCAGTTCGACTCCGGCAGTCGGCACCATTAGTACTTACTTTTAAAAAGTAATGGAGGGGTTCCCGAGTGGCCAAAGGGATCAGACTGTAAATCTGACGGCTCCGCCTTCGGTGGTTCGAATCCACCTCCCTCCACCATTTTTTTGCAGAGATATTCTGACAGTAGTGCGGACGTCGTATAGTGGTAATACCTTAGCCTTCCAAGCTAAAGCTGCGGGTTCGATTCCCGCCGTCCGCTCCAATCTTTGTATGTAGTGCTGATATAGCTCAGTTGGTAGAGCGCACCCTTGGTAAGGGTGAGGTCGGCAGTTCGAATCTGCCTATTAGCACCATTTCATCGATCTCCTGTCATTTCTTATCTTTAATATATTTTATACTTAAATTATTACCTCGAGGTATTTTAAAGTGGCTAAAGCAAAATTTGAACGTCTAAAACCGCATGTTAACGTTGGTACAATCGGACACGTTGACCACGGTAAAACAACATTAACAGCTGCTATCTCTGCAGTATTAACAAAAGCATTCGGTGGTGATGTAAAAGACTTCGCACAAATCGATAATGCGCCAGAAGAGCGTGAGCGTGGTATTACAATCAATACTTCTCACATCGAGTACGATACAGAAACACGTCACTACGCACACGTAGATTGTCCTGGCCACGCCGATTATGTTAAAAACATGATCACAGGTGCTGCACAAATGGACGGTGCTATCTTAGTAGTTGCTGCTACAGATGGTCCTATGCCACAAACACGTGAGCACATCTTATTATCACGCCAAGTAGGTGTACCATACATCATTGTTTTCTTAAATAAATGTGACATGGTTGATGATGAAGAATTATTAGAATTAGTAGAAATGGAAGTTCGTGAACTTCTTTCAGAATACGATTTCCCAGGTGATGACTTACCAGTAGTTTTAGGTTCTGCATTAGGTGCATTGAACGGCGAAGCACAATGGGAAGAAAAAGTATTAGAATTAGCGGGTCACTTAGACACGTACATTCCAGAGCCAGAGCGTGCAATTGACGGTGCGTTTATCTTACCAATTGAAGATGTATTCTCAATTCAAGGTCGTGGTACAGTAGTAACAGGTCGTGTTGAGCGTGGTATCGTAAAAGTTGGTGACGAGATTGAAATCGTAGGTATCAAAGATACAACGAAAACAACTTGTACTGGTGTAGAGATGTTCCGTAAGCTTCTAGACGAAGGTCGTGCTGGTGAGAACTGTGGTGTATTATTACGTGGTACTAAGCGTGAAGAAGTTCAACGTGGTCAAGTATTATGTAAGCCAGGTTCAATCAACCCACATACTAAATTCGAATCAGAAGTTTATGTATTAACGAAAGATGAAGGTGGCCGTCATACTCCATTCTTCAAAGGTTACCGTCCACAGTTTTACTTCCGTACAACTGACATCACAGGTGCTGTAGAGCTTCCTGAAGGTGTAGAAATGGTAATGCCTGGCGACAACCTTAAGTTTGTTGTTGAGCTAATCAACCCAATCGCGATGGACGAAGGTTTACGTTTCGCTATCCGTGAAGGTGGCCGTACAGTAGGTGCTGGTGTTGTTTCTAAAGTAATCGACTAATTCGTCTGGAACGAATTAGAACGCACAAGGTGCGGCCGCGAAGCGGTGAGGGCATGGATAGCCCGAATATTAATTGATACTTTAGTTCACATTAGAACTTAAGAAAAGGATGCTTCGGCATCCTTTTTTGTTTTAGGACTATCATCACGGGATAACCCGTGATGACAAAATGCGTTAAAAGAAATGTACCAGCGGGCAGTTTTGCAAAATTTGGAGAGAAGGTCTGCGACGAAGCTAGAGCCGTACAGTAGGTGCTGGTGTTGACCGAAAAACTGCGTCCTGCATTTTCTGCATTGCCTACTTCCTTGTAGGTATATCTAAAGTAATCGATTAATTGATACTTTAGTTCACAGTAGAACTTAAGAAAAAGGATGCTTCGGCATCCTTTTTTGTTATTACTTGTTAATTCTCAGCTTTTGTTCGCTAGTCAAGCACTGTCAAAGTCGATATATTAACTGTACTTATCGTATCAAGTTCACATCAAATTAGGCTTTGTTAGGAATTATTTGAATTTCAACGCGGCGATTAAGGGCACGGTTTTGTGCATTGGTATTGGCAACGATCGGCGATGATTCACCTAACCCTGTTGTTTTTAAACGCGTATCAATAATGTTTTTGCTAACTAAGTAGTTTTTAACACTTTCTGCACGTTGTTCTGAAAGCTTTTGGTTGTAGTCTGCACTACCAGTATCATCGGTATGGCCGACAATACTTAATAGGGTTTTATCAAATTTAACCAATACTTTAACAATATCGTCTAATGTTGAGTGAAATCCAGCAGAGATATAAGCTTGATTGGTAGCGAAAGTAATATTTGATGGCATGACTAGGCGTAAGTTATCTCCTTCTCGAATAATATCGATGCCAGAGCCGGATAATTCTTGGCGAAAAGCTTCTTCTTGCTCATCCATGTACTTACCAATGGCAGAACCGGCGATGGCACCAATAGCCGCGCCCCAAACTAACCGTTTATCTTTATGATTACTTGTCGCTTTACCTAATACTGCTCCAGCAATAGCACCAATAGCAGCACCTTTTTCTGTGTTTGTAGAGGCGCACCCTGTCATGATCAGAGACAAAGAAACGACAGGAACGAGCACATTTTTAAACAGCATAAAATACTCCATTATTACTTTAAAAAATTTGGTCAATAATAACAGAATATAATGGCCGAAAAGAATAAGGTGAAACAATACTTTTGTAATGAGATGTTATAAATAAGTTTGATCAATAACCATATTGATGTGATTTCAATTTTAGTGCTTTAATTGTCACCTTTTTTTACACTATATATTTATGCCTTTTTACTATTCATAATAATATCTATTAAAACATGTAATTATAACTTTGGCTTGGAATATGCTGAATAATATTTGAGCAGAGTTTAAACAAGCGTGTTTTACTACAGAGAGGTTTCTATGAAAAAACTATTGGCGGTAAAAAAACAATTATTTATGTTTCTTGTTACTATGTTGACTAGCTACAGTGCGGTTTCTGGAATACAACCCCCACCAGTACCTATTCCTGAACCGAGTATGCTACCATTATTTGCCTTAGCAGCTATTGTATTTTATATTGTTAAAAAGAAGAAGTAAGCTAAGTAAGCAATAATATTGAGTTTTAATACCACAGATTACTTATTAATATTGTTATCCTGCGCGTTATTTTGGGAATTTAATAAAACCAAAGGAGCAGTATCAGTTAATGGTAACTATCGATTAGTACAAAACTTTTTTTTGTATGTTTTGGTTTGGTTGATTCAGTGGTCATTGGTTGAGTTAGGGGTCTTTAAACTTATTGAAGAGGTAACGTTTGAGCGCTACTCTTTGATTAGCTATTTTGAACAAATTGATGATACGACCTTGTTGAATGCAAGTTTATTTTTAATAGCTTTTATGTTGATTGACCTTCTATATTATGGGATTCATCGTTTATTCCATCATTATCGTCATTTATGGTGCTGGCATTTAGTTCATCATACGGATGTACAATTAGATATCTCAAGCAATTTTAGGCACCATCCAATCGAAGTATTATTGGTTACATTGTTAGGATTTTTATTTTTTATCGTGCTCCCTATAGATAGCAAGATATTGCTAACCTATGCTTATATTGCTTTGGTTATTCAAGTTTGGCATCACAGTAATTTTTTTCTTACTAAAAACATTGATAAATATCTGCGAATAATCATTGTTACTCCGAGTGTTCATCATATACATCATTCACCAATGAAGCCGTTTACCAATTGCAATTATGGTGCTATTTTTACTTTTTGGGATCGTTTGTTTTCTAGTTACTGTTCGCCCAGTCATTCAGTACCCAAAGGGGTGTATGGTCTGGAGTATTTTCGCCAAGATCACCAAACTACACTTATGCTTCTTTACCAACCTATAGTTTATTTGTTTAAACGCAACAAATAGAGTTTATTGCGTGTGTAAGTAAATTTTTCTTGAGTAAACTAGGCGACTCAGTATAATAGCGTCCTCACTTCTAGAGTTACTCTTAATTTTCCCAAAACAAACTAAGAATCACTCGGTAAGTGTATATAAATTTTAGGGGTATAGTTCCAATTGGTAGAACAGCGGTCTCCAAAACCGACGGTTGGGAGTTCGAATCTCTCTACCCCTGCCATATTTGAGAAGCGATAGCTTTGAATGGTTCTCGTAAAAGGCAATAATGTCTAATAGACGTGTAGTTAGGTCAAAAATATGAATGCAAGCACAGAAAGTCAACCAAGCAGTTCTTTTGATTCAGTAAAGTGGATTCTTACTTTTCTATTATTAGGTGGGGCTATTTTTGGTAATTATTATTTTAGTAATGAATCCGTTTTAGTTCGCGCTCTTGCGGTAGTTGCTGCTGTTATTGTTGCCGGCTTAATTGCTGCACAAACAGAGAAAGGCAAAAACACCATTCTTTTTGCCAAGGAAGCTAGAACTGAAGTGCGTAAAGTTGTTTGGCCAACACGCCAAGAAGCAATACAAACAACGTTTGTTGTTTTAGTTGCCACTTTAATAATGTCATTAATTTTATGGGGTCTTGATTCACTTTTATTTGAAGTGGTTGGTTTCATTACAGGTTTACAGGTTTAGAGGTAATTATGACTGAAGAAATTACAAATACCGATGAAATGAATACTAACTCAAGCCAACCTGTTGAAAATTCTGGCCCTAAATTGCGTTGGTATGTTGTTCAAGCGTTTTCTGGTTATGAAGGGCGTGTACAAAAAACCTTATTAGAGCACATTCAAATTCACGGTTTAGAAGATAAGTTTGGTCAAATCTTAGTACCAACCGAAGAAGTGGTTGAAATGCGTGCCGGTCAAAAACGTAAATCTGCGCGTAAATTTTTCCCTGGCTATGTTTTAGTACAAATGGCGATGGATGAAGAAGCATGGCATTTAGTTAAATCAGTACCACGTGTATTAGGTTTTATTGGTGGCACTTCTGATCGACCAGCACCGATCACACAAAAAGAAGCTGATCGTATATTACAGCGTCTTGAAGACTCAACAGATAAGCCGAAACCTAAAACGTTATTTGAAGTGGGCGAAGTTATCCGTGTTATTGACGGACCATTTGCTGACTTTAATGGTGTGGTTGAAGAACTTGATTATGAGAAAAACCGAATCAAAGTTTCTGTGCTTATTTTTGGTCGTTCGACACCAGTTGATTTAGAATTTGTACAAGTTGAAAAAGGTTAATATTTAATTAGTGAAAGCAGTGATTTGGCTTAACTAAGCAAAAAGTTGTCCATAATTTGATAACTTTAAAAAATAATCCTTGTAACGGCAGCGTTGATTAATTTATAATCCGCTGCCGTTTTTATTTGTCGGGCTGTAAAGTTGGATAAAGAAAACGTATTTTAACCCACGGGGAGCTGAGCCGAATAGGTTCCAACAAGTAACTATAATAGGTTGTTTTGTTAGGTACTCAGTAGAGTAGAGCGTTTGTACCCAAACATAGGAATATTGAAGATGGCTAAAAAAGTCCAAGCTTTAATCAAGCTACAAGTAGCTGCTGGTGCAGCTAACCCGTCACCACCAGTTGGTCCTGCATTAGGTCAACACGGTGTTAACATCATGGAATTCTGTAAAGCGTTTAACGCAAAAACAGATTCATTAGAAAAGGGTGCTCCAGTACCAGTTGTTATTACTGTATACAATGATCGTTCTTTCACGTTTGACACAAAAACACCACCAGCTTCTTACTTATTAAAGAAAGCTGCAGGTATTAAGAGCGGTTCAGGTCGTCCTAACACAGAAAAAGTTGGTACTGTTACAACAGCACAACTTGAAGAAATCGTTAAGATGAAAGAACCTGACCTTACTGCTGGTTCATTAGAAGCTGCAGTGCGTACAATTGCGGGTTCTGCTCGTTCAATGGGTTTAGTGGTAGAGGACTAATCAATGGCTAAATTATCAAAACGCGCTCGTCTTATTCGTGAAAAAGTAGACGTATTAAAAGATTATGAAATCAACGAAGCAATTGCACTTTTAAAAGAATTAGCAACCGCTAAATTCAAAGAAAGTGTTGATGTTGCAATTAACTTAGGCATTGATGCTCGTAAATCAGATCAAAACGTTCGTGGTGCAACTGTACTACCTAACGGTACTGGTCGTGAAGTTCGTGTTGCTGTTTTCACTCAAGGTGCAAACGCAGATAAAGCGAAAGAAGCAGGTGCTGACGTTGTTGGTATGGAAGACTTAGCTGAGCAAGTTAAAGCGGGTCAAATGGACTTCGACGTAGTAATTGCAACTCCAGATGCAATGCGCGTAGTTGGCCAGTTAGGTCAAATTTTAGGCCCACGTGGTTTAATGCCTAATCCGAAAGTTGGTACTGTAACACCTGACGTAGTAACTGCTGTTAATAACGCAAAAGCTGGTCAAATCCGTTACCGTAACGACAAAAACGGTATCATCCATACTACTATTGGTAAGGTTGATTTCGAAGACGCTAAGCTACAACAAAACTTAGAAGCATTGTTGGATGCGCTTAAGAAAGCAAAACCAGCAAATGCTAAAGGTCAATATATTAAGAAAGTTTCAATCTCGACTACTATGGGTGCTGGTGTATCTGTAGATCAAGGTACTTTAACTTTTTAAGACCTTTACAGGGGCGAAAATATGAACTATAATTTCGCCCCTTATTTTTGGTAGGAACTGCTTAAATTCTCTAATTATTTGTAAAATAAATTAAAGAAAACAAGCAGTCCCGTCAAAGACCGTAGGTGTTATTTCAGTATTTTTTTTATCGGAAGAACTTAATTTTCCTACGTAGATGGTGATTACCCAGATATTTCCTTAAATTCTGGCTCTCGCCGTAATGGCCTAAGCGGGTTTATTTTTATAAATTGGCTTAGGAGTTGTAAATACCGGATTTTTCCGGTTGAACCAGGAGTTAAAGCCAATGGCTATCAATCTTGATGACAAAAAAGCAATTGTTGCTGAAGTTCAAGAAGCGGCTAGTGGCGCTCAATCAGCTGTGATCGCGGATTCTCGCGGTGTAACAGTTGAAGCAATTACAGTTTTGCGTAAACAAGCTCGTGAAAACGGTGTATGGATGAAAGTTGTCCGTAACACATTAGCACGTCGCGCATTAGAAGGTACGGCTTTTGAATGTGTTTCTGACACATTAATTGGTCCTTCATTAATTGCATTTTCAAACGAGCATCCAGGTGCAGCAGCACGTTTATTCTCTGATTTTGCTAAAACAAATCCAGAGTTTGAATTAAAAGCCGCCGCATTTGAAGGTAATTCTGTTGAAGTGTCGGTACTTGCTAAGTTACCTACATACGACGAAGCAATTGCACGTTTAATGAGCGCTATGAAAGAAGCATCAGCGGGCAAATTATGCCGCACTATTGCTGCAGTACGCGATCAGAAAGAGCAAGAAGCTGCTTAATTGTTGTTTACCTCTGCGACTTACAAATACGCAGAACACAACTTATGCTTTTTGTATTAAATAGTTATTCTAACAGACCTTTTAATATAATTTAGAGGCTGTTACTTAAAAAACAGGAAATTTAAAATGTCTATTTCTAAAGACGATATCCTAAACGCAATTGCTGAAATGTCAGTAATGGACGTTGTAGAATTAATTGAAGCAATGGAAGAAAAATTCGGCGTATCTGCTGCTGCAGCTGTTGCTGTTGCTGGTGGTGACGCTGGTGGTTCTGCTGAAGAGCAATCAGAATTCGACGTAATCTTAACTGGTTTCGGCGATAAGAAAGTTGCTGTAATCAAAGCAGTACGTGGCGCTACAGGTTTAGGCCTTAAAGAAGCTAAAGACTTAGTTGAAGCTGCACCTAAAGCTCTTAAAGAAGGTGTTGATAAAGCTGAAGCTGAAGCGCTTAAAGCTGCTCTTGAAGAAGCTGGTGCTTCTGTTGAGATCAAATAATCTGTTTTATAACAGATTAACTGCCTAAAAAGGCAATGGCTGGTGATTTAACGTCACCGGCCTTTTTGCGCTAAATAAAGTAGTTTTTTTCTTGCTTTAAACAGTGCATTATTAGTTAACACTTTTGCTAAGTTGATTAAATAACTAGTGTTTTTAGTATTTAATCAACTTGGCATTTGATGTCAAAGCATTAAGCCTGCTCTCTATTAGTCGACAAATAGAGAGCAGATTCGGTACAACCAGCTAGCTGAGGAACCCCATGGTTTACTCTTATTCTGAAAAGAAACGAATTAGAAAAGACTTTGGTAAAAGTGTACAAGTAATGGATTATCCATTCTTGTTATCTATCCAACTTGAATCTTTTCGCAAGTTCATTGATATAGATCCAACCGGAGAAACAGGGCTAGAAGCCGCGTTTCGTTCAATATTTCCTATAAAAGCTTATTCTGGTAATTCAGAATTACAATACGTAAGCTACCGCCTAGGTGAACCATTATTTGATGTTAAAGAATGTCAAATACGTGGTGTTACTTATTCAGCTCCTTTACGCGTAAAATTGCGCTTAGTAATTTATGATAAAGAAGCTGCTGCCGGTACTGTTAAAGATATCAAAGAACAAGAAGTCTACATGGGCGAAATCCCATTAATGACGGATAACGGTACATTTGTTATCAATGGTACTGAGCGTGTAATTGTTTCTCAATTACATCGTTCACCAGGTGTTTTCTTTGATCATGATAAAGGTAAAACACACTCTTCAGGTAAAGTGTTATATAACGCTCGTGTTATTCCTTACCGTGGTTCTTGGTTAGATTTTGAATTTGATCCGAAAGACAACTTATTTGTTCGTATCGATCGCCGTCGTAAATTACCTGCTTCAATTATTTTACGTGCTTTAGATTATTCAACAGAAGAAATCTTAGACATGTTCTATGACACAACTATGTTCGCGATTAAAGGCGATAAGTTGATCATGGAATTAGTACCTGAGCGTTTACGTGGTGAAACAGCGACATTTGACATTAAAATGCCAAATGGTGATTTATTGGTTGAGCAAGGTCGTCGTATTACCGCTCGTCATATCCGCAGTTTAGAAAAAGAAAATGTTTCAGAATTAGAAGTTCCAGCTGAATATATTGTTGGTAAAGTACTTTCTAAAGCTTATGTTGATGAATCAACAGGTGAAGTTATTGCTGAAGCAAATGCGGAAATCACGTTAGAGTTATTAGCTGAACTTAGCCAAGCTGGTTATAAAGAATTATCTACGTTATACATGAACGAATTTGATGTTGGTTCATATATGTCAGATACCCTTCGTGTTGATAGCACAACAAACCGTTTAGAAGCGTTAGTTGAAATTTATCGCATGATGCGTCCTGGTGAGCCACCAACAAAAGATGCTGCTGAAGGTTTATTTGCTAACTTATTCTTCTCATTAGAACGTTATGACTTATCAACGGTAGGTCGTATGAAGTTCAACCGTCGTGTTGGCATTGAAGACTCAGTTGGTGAAGGTATCTTATCAAACGATGATATCGTTTCTGTAATGAAAACATTAATCAACATTCGTGATGGTAAAGGTGAAGTGGATGATATTGATCATCTAGGTAACCGTCGTATCCGTAGTGTTGGTGAAATGGCAGAAAACCAATTCCGTGTTGGTTTAGTTCGTGTTGAACGTGCTGTTCGTGAGCGTTTATCGCTTGGTGATTTAGACGCGATTATGCCGCAAGATTTAATTAACGCTAAGCCAATTTCAGCTGCAGTTAAAGAATTCTTTGGTTCATCACAATTGTCTCAATTTATGGATCAAAACAACCCGTTATCAGAAGTTACGCATAAGCGTCGTATTTCTGCTTTAGGCCCTGGTGGTTTAACACGTGAGCGTGCTGGTTTTGAGGTTCGAGATGTACATCCAACGCATTATGGTCGTGTATGTCCAATCGAAACGCCGGAAGGTCCAAACATCGGTTTGATCAACTCACTATCTTGTTATGCCCGTACCAATGATTATGGTTTCTTAGAAACACCATATCGTAAAATTGTTGACGGTTTAGTAACAGATGATATTGATTATTTATCAGCGATTGAAGAAGGTAACTTTGTTATCGCTCAGTCAAATGCTGAAGTTGATAGTGAAGGTAAATTAGTTGACGGCCTTGTACCTTGTCGTCATAAAAATGAATTTACCTTAATGTCTGCTGAACAAGTTCAGTATATGGATGTATCGCCACAGCAAATCGTTTCGGTTGCTGCGTCGTTAATTCCATTCCTTGAGCATGATGATGCTAACCGTGCCTTGATGGGTGCGAACATGCAACGTCAAGCGGTTCCAACATTAAAAGCGGATAAGCCGTTAGTTGGTACAGGTATGGAAAAGGTGATTGCGGTTGACTCAGGTGTTACTGCCGTTGCTAAACGTGGTGGTGTTGTTGAATATGTTGACGCATCTCGTATCGTAGTTAAAGTTAATGAAGATGAAATGCACGCGGGTGAAGCGGGTATTGATATCTACAACTTAACTAAATACACACGTTCAAACCAAAATACGTGTATTAACCAACGTCCACAGTGTCGTGTTGGTGAGCCAGTAGTTCGTGGTGATGTATTAGCAGATGGTCCGTCGACTGATATGGGTGAATTAGCGCTTGGTCAAAACATGCGTATCGCATTCATGCCTTGGAATGGTTACAACTTTGAGGATTCAATGTTGATTTCTGAGCGTGTTGCTCAAGAAGACCGTTTTACGACTATCCATATTCAAGAATTAAGCTGTATCGCTCGTGATACTAAGTTAGGTTCAGAAGAAATCACTTCTGATATTCCTAACGTTGGTGAATCAGCATTATCAAAACTTGATGAGTCAGGTGTTGTTTATATTGGTGCTGAAGTTAACGGTGGCGACATCTTAGTGGGTAAAGTTACTCCTAAAGGTGAAACACAATTAACACCAGAAGAAAAATTATTACGTGCTATTTTCGGTGAAAAAGCAGCTGACGTTAAAGACAGCTCTTTACGTGTACCAAACTCAGTATCAGGTACTATCATCGATGTTCAAATCTTTACTCGTGACGGCGTTGAAAAAGACGCGCGTGCTCTTGAAATTGAAGGCATGCAGTTAAAAGAAGTTAAGAAAGATTTAGGCGATGAATTTAGCATTTTAGAAGACGGCATTTATGCACGTGCTAAGAAGTTATTATTATCTGCTGGTTTAAATGAATCTGACCTTAACGGTATGGCTCGTAACAAGTGGTTAGAGCAAAACTTAAATGATGAAAGCCAACAATCTGAATTAGAACAGATTGCTGAGCAATACGACAATATTAAAGCAGACTTCGATAAGAAGTATGAAACTAAGCGTCGTAAGATCACTCAAGGTGATGACTTAGCTCCTGGCGTATTAAAAATTGTTAAAGTTTACTTAGCCGTTAAACGTCGCATCCAGCCAGGTGATAAAATGGCCGGTCGTCACGGTAACAAAGGTGTTATTTCAAACGTAGTACCGGTAGAAGACATGCCTTATGACCATAACGGTGTGCCGGTAGATATCGTACTTAACCCGTTGGGTGTACCATCGCGTATGAACATCGGTCAGATTTTAGAAACTCACTTAGGTATGGCAGCACGCGGTATCGGTGAAAAAATTGACCGTATGATTAAAGCACAACAAGAAACCGCTAAGTTGCGTGCCTTCTTAAAAGAAGTTTATGAGCTTGGTGAATCGCGTCAAAACGTTGATATTGATAATTTCTCTGATGATGAAATTCAACGTTTAGCAGAAAATTTACGTGCAGGTCTTCCAATTGCAACACCAGTATTTGATGGTGCGAGCGAGCGTGAAATTAAAGACTTATTCAAATTAGCAGATATGCCAGAAAGCGGTCAGTTTATTTTAACTGATGGTCGTACTGGTCGTGAATTTGAACGTCCTGTAACGGTTGGTTATATGTACATGCTGAAACTAAATCACTTAGTTGATGACAAAATGCATGCACGTTCTACTGGTTCTTACTCACTTGTTACTCAGCAACCACTTGGTGGTAAAGCTCAGTTCGGTGGTCAGCGTTTTGGTGAGATGGAAGTATGGGCACTTGAAGCTTATGGTGCTGCTTACACATTACAAGAAATGCTTACAGTTAAGTCGGATGATGTTAACGGTCGTACTAAGATGTATAAGAACTTAGTCGATGGTGATCACCGTATGGAACCAGGTATGCCTGAATCATTTAACGTATTGTTAAAAGAAATCCGTTCGTTAGGTATTAATATCGAACTGGATCAGGAATAACTGAGCAGAGCTTATCACTGACGCTTTTATAAAGAAAAGTCAGTACGTGGAGAGGGCGGTTTACTGCCCTCTATCAAGGTTAACTCCGACAGGAGATAGAGTGTGAAAGATTTACTTAAGTTTCTTAAGCAACAAAATCAAACAGAAGAATTCGATGGTATTCGCATCGGATTAGCGTCACCAGATCAAATCCGTTCATGGTCATTTGGTGAAGTTAAAAAGCCTGAAACTATTAACTACCGTACGTTCAAACCTGAGCGTGATGGTTTGTTCTGTGCGCGTATATTTGGTCCAGTAAAAGATTACGAATGTCTTTGTGGCAAATATAAACGCCTTAAGCACCGTGGTGTAATTTGTGAAAAATGTGGTGTTGAAGTAACACTTACTAAAGTACGTCGTGAGCGTATGGGTCACATTGAATTAGCAAGCCCAGTTGCTCATATTTGGTTCTTAAAATCGTTACCATCTCGTATCGGTCTTTTATTAGACATGACGTTACGTGATATTGAACGTGTTCTATATTTTGAATCATATGTTGTTACCGAACCAGGTATGACAACATTAGAAAAAAGCCAAATTTTAACGGAAGAAGAATATCTTGATGCGTTAGAAGAGCACGGTGATGAATTTGACGCCTTAATGGGTGCTGAAGCCGTACTTGCTTTATTGAAACAAATTGACTTAGATGCAGAAGTTGCTCAAATGCGTGAAGAATTACCAGAAATTGGTAGTGAAACTAAACGTAAAAAAGTAACAAAACGTTTAAAATTAATGGAAGCTTTTGCTCAATCTGGTAACAAACCAGAATGGATGATTATGTCGGTATTACCGATCCTTCCACCGGATTTACGTCCATTAGTGCCACTTGATGGTGGTCGTTTTGCTACCTCTGATCTTAACGATTTATACCGTCGTGTGATCAACCGTAACAACCGTTTGAAGCGTCTTTTAGACTTAGTTGCGCCAGATATTATCGTACGTAACGAAAAACGTATGTTACAAGAATCTGTTGATGCACTTCTTGATAACGGTCGTCGTGGTCGTGCAATTACGGGTTCTAACAAGCGTCCATTAAAATCGCTTGCTGATATGATCAAAGGTAAGCAAGGTCGTTTCCGTCAAAACTTACTAGGTAAGCGTGTAGATTACTCAGGTCGTTCAGTAATTACTGTTGGTCCTACATTACGTTTACATCAATGTGGTTTACCGAAAAAAATGGCACTTGAGCTATTCAAACCATTTATCTACGGTAAATTAGAAGCGCGTGGTTTAGCAACTACAATTAAAGCGGCTAAAAAGTTAGTTGAGCGTGAAGGCGCAGAAGTATGGGATGTACTTGACGAAGTAATTCGTGAACATCCAGTGATGCTTAACCGTGCACCAACACTTCATAGACTTGGTATTCAAGCATTTGAACCAGTTCTTATTGAAGGTAAAGCCATTCATTTACATCCATTAGTTTGTGCGGCATATAACGCCGACTTCGATGGTGACCAAATGGCGGTACACGTACCGTTAACGCTTGAAGCTCAACTTGAAGCTCGTGCGTTAATGATGTCAACAAACAACGTATTATCACCAGCTAACGGTGACCCAATCATAGTACCATCACAGGATGTTGTATTAGGTCTTTATTACTTAACGCGTGATCGTGTTAACGGTAAAGGTGAAGGTATGGTGTTTGCTGATACGAAAGAAGCAGAAAAAGCTTACCGTACGGGTGCTGCTGAATTGCATGCGCGTGTAAAAATTCGTATTACTGAACATGTTCGCAATAGAGAAGGTGAGTTAATCGCCAATACTTCTTTACGTGATACTACTGTTGGTCGTGCTATTTTATGGCAAGTTTGTCCGAAAGGATTACCTTATGAGCTTATCGATCAGCCTTTAGGTAAAAAGCCAATTTCAAAATTAATCAACCATGCTTATCGTAATCTTGGTCTTAAAGATACGGTAATTTTTGCTGACCATATTATGTATACCGGTTTCCATTACGCGATGATCGCGGGTGCGTCAGTTGGTATCGACGACATGGTTATTCCTGATGCTAAGTACACGATTATCGATGCTGCGGAAGAAGAAGTAACTGAAATTCAGGAACAATTCGACCAAGGTTTAGTAACAGCTGGTGAGAAGTACAACAAAGTTATCGATATTTGGTCATCTGCTAACGAAAAAGTTTCGAAAGCGATGATGGACAACTTATCAAAAGAAACCATTATTAACCGTGATGGTGAGCCGGAAGAACAAGATTCATTCAACTCAATCTTTATGATGGCTGACTCGGGTGCTCGTGGTAGTGCGGCACAGATTCGTCAGTTAGCCGGTATGCGTGGTTTGATGGCAAAACCAGATGGTTCAATCATCGAAACACCAATTACCGCTAACTTCCGTGAAGGTTTGAACGTATTACAATACTTCATCTCAACACATGGTGCGCGTAAAGGTCTAGCTGATACGGCACTTAAAACAGCTAACTCGGGTTACTTAACTCGTCGTTTAGTTGATGTTGCACAAGATTTAGTGGTAACAGAGCATGACTGTGGTACAACTGATGGCTTAATGATGAACCCACTGATTGAAGGTGGTGATGTTGTTGAACCGTTAAGAGAACGTGTATTAGGTCGTGTAGTTTGTGATGACGTGTTGATCCCAGGTACTGAAGAAGTGTTACTTCCTCGTAATACCTTAATCGACGAAAACTTATGTGATGTTATTGAAGAAAATTCAGTAGATCAAATCAAAGTACGTTCTATCATTACTTGTGAAACTGACTTTGGTATTTGTGCTCACTGTTACGGACGTGATTTGGCCCGTGGTCATATGATCAACCAAGGTGAAGCAATTGGTGTTGTAGCGGCACAATCAATTGGTGAGCCAGGTACACAGTTAACGATGCGTACGTTCCATATCGGTGGTGCGGCATCAAGAGCTTCTGCTGAAAACAGTGTACAAGTTAAAAACAACGGTACCTTGAAGTTACAAAACGCTAAGTTTGTTACTAACCCTGATAATAAGTTAGTTATCACTTCTCGTTCATCTGAATTAACTGTTATTGATGAACATGGTCGTGAAAAAGAGCGTTATAAAGTACCTTATGGTTCAATTCTTTCTAAGAAAGATGGTGAAACGCTTAATGCTGGTGACGTGATTGCAAATTGGGATCCGCATACGCATCCAATTATCACGGAAGTAGCTGGTAAAGTTCAATTTGTTGATTTAGTTGATGGCGTGACTATGGTTCGCCAAACTGATGACTTAACAGGTTTATCAAGCTTAGTAGTTACTGACGCAGGTCAACGTAACTCTGCGGGTAAAGAAATGCGCCCAATGGTTAAGTTAGTTGACGCCAAAGGTAAAGACGTGATGATCGCTGGTACTGAAATTCCAGCACAATACTTCTTACCAGGTAATGCGATTGTAAACCTTGAAGATGGTGCTGAAGTTGGTATCGGTGATGCGTTAGCACGTATTCCTCAAGAGTCATCAAAAACTCGTGATATTACCGGTGGTTTACCACGTGTTGCTGACTTATTTGAAGCGCGTAAGCCTAAGCTTCCAGCTATCTTAGCTGAGAAAACAGGTATTATCGGCTTCGGTAAAGAAACCAAAGGTAAAGTTCGTTTATTAATCACCCAGCCTAATGGTGAAGTTTACGAAGAGATGATCCCGAAAATGCGTCAATTAACCGTGTTTGAAGGTGAATCAGTACTTAAAGGTGAGGTAATTGCGGATGGTCCAGAATCTCCACATGATATCTTACGTTTACGTGGTGTTGCACCAGTTGCAAACTACATCGTAAACGAAGTACAAGAAGTTTACCGTTTACAAGGTGTAAAAATTAACGATAAGCACATTGAAGTAATTGTTCGTCAGATGATCCGCAAGTGTGAGATCTTAGATGCTGGTGACAGTGAATTCTTGAAAGGTGAAATCATTGAAGTTGCACGTGTAAACATTGCTAACCGTGAACTTGAAGCGGCAGGTAAGAAACCAGCAGAAATAGAAATGTTGATGATGGGTATTACTAAAGCTTCATTAGCAACAGAATCATTTATTTCAGCGGCGTCGTTCCAAGAAACAACGCGCGTATTAACTGAAGCTGCTGTTGCAGGTAAGAAAGATAACTTACGTGGCTTGAAAGAGAACGTTATTGTTGGTCGTTTAATTCCGGCCGGTACTGGTTATTCGTACCATCAAGAACGTGCGCGTAAGCGTTTAGCTGCTTTAGAGCCAGAAGTTGAAGCAACTGTAAGTCAAGACGACGCAGCACAAGCATTAACTGATGCTTTAAATGCTAGCCTTGACGACTAAATTGGTTAAAAAAGGATCTTTTCAGCTGTCATACTTGACAGCTTAGTCCTTGACCTATAGAATTCCGCGACCTTTTATTCTGTACTCATTGTACGAATAATATATAGGTCGCGGTTTTTCACGTTTATGAGCAGATAAATTCTTCCATTGATTGGAATTTATCTAAATTTAACTAATCAGGAGCCCTAAATGGCAACTATTAACCAACTAGTACGTAAACCACGTGTTAGACAAGTAACAAAAAGTAACGTACCTGCGTTACAAGCTTGTCCACAACGTCGTGGCGTATGTACTCGTGTGTATACTACTACACCAAAAAAACCAAACTCAGCACTACGTAAAGTAGCTCGTGTACGTTTAACTAACGGCTACGAAGTTACTTCTTACATCGGTGGTGAAGGTCACAACTTACAAGAGCATAGCGTAATCTTAATTCGCGGTGGTCGTGTTAAAGATTTACCAGGTGTGCGTTATCACACCGTTCGTGGCGCACTAGATTGTTCTGGTGTTAACGACAGAAGACAAGGCCGTTCTAAATACGGTGCTAAACGACCTAAATCTTAAGTTTCCCTTTCTTATTACTTGTAAAAGGTAATAGAGATAAGAAACGTTAAGTAAGGCCAAATTACTAATTTTATATTTTGGATTAATCCTGAATACAACGGAGAATTAAGATGCCAAGAAGACGCGTCGTTGGGCAACGTAAAATATTGCCAGATCCTAAGTTCCATAACGAACTTTTAGCAAAATTCATCAACATCCTTATGGTTGATGGTAAAAAATCTACTGCAGAAAAAATTGTATACGGTGCATTAGACATTTTAACTGAAAAAAATTCTGATAAAGAACATTTAGAGCTTTTTGAAATTGCTTTAGATAACATCCGTCCACAAGTTGAGGTTAAATCTCGTCGTGTTGGTGGTTCTACTTATCAAGTACCAGTTGAAGTTCGTCCAGTTCGTCGTAATGCATTAGCCATGCGTTGGTTAGTTGATGCAGCTCGTAAACGTGGTGAAAAATCAATGGCTCAGCGCCTAGCTAACGAAATGTTAGATGCGTCTGACAACAAAGGTTCAGCGGTTAAGAAACGTGAAGACGTTCACCGTATGGCCGAAGCAAACAAAGCGTTTGCTCATTACCGCTGGTAATAACAACGGTAGTCAATGGATAAGCGTAGTGACTTTTAGTTACTACGCTTTTCTGTTCATAACAATGTAAGAAATGGCTAGTAAACTAACATCAGTATTTCATAACGTTGATGTCTTGATGTTAGGTTATTAAACCTCAGTTATTTAGAAGGAAAACAGTGTGGCTCGTATAACCCCTATAGAGCGTTACCGAAATATTGGTATTTGTGCGCATGTAGATGCCGGTAAAACGACAACAACAGAACGAGTTTTATTTTATACCGGTCTTTCACATAAAATCGGTGAAGTTCATGATGGTGCCGCCACCATGGACTGGATGGAGCAAGAACAAGAACGAGGTATTACTATTACTTCGGCAGCAACAACTTGTTTCTGGAAAGGCATGGAAGGCCAATTTGATAACCACCGCATCAATATCATCGATACCCCAGGCCATGTTGATTTTACCATTGAAGTAGAACGCTCACTTCGAGTGCTCGATGGCGCAGTATTAGTACTGTGTGCTTCTTCCGGTGTCCAACCGCAAACTGAAACTGTTTGGCGCCAAATGGAAAAATACTCAGTTCCTCGCCTAGTATTTGTTAACAAGATGGACCGTACCGGTGCCAATTACTTAAATGTTATACAGCAGCTAAAAACACGTTTAGGCGCTAATGCCGTTCCTATTCATTTAGCCATAGGTAGCGAAGAAGATTTTACCGGTGTTGTTGACCTCATTAAGATGAAAGCGATTAACTGGAATGAAGCTGACCAAGGTATGACCTTCAGTTATGAAGAGATTCCAGCTGACATGCAAGATCTTGCTGAAGAATGGCGTGATAATTTAGTATCAGAAGCCGCTGAAGCTAATGATGAGTTAATGGAAAAGTACCTTGAAGAAGGTGACTTAAGCGAAGCTGAAATTAAAGTTGGCTTGAGAGCAAGAACACTTAATAACGAAGTTGTTTTATGTACCTGTGGTAGTGCCTTTAAAAATAAAGGTGTGCAAGCGGTACTTGATGGTGTAATTGAATATTTACCTTCACCAATTGAAGTTCCGGCTATTACCGGCATCAATGATGATAAAGACGAAACTGAAGGGGTGCGTGAAGCTGATGACAATGCACCTTTCTCAGCACTAGCTTTTAAAATAGCTACAGACCCATTTGTAGGTACCTTAACCTTTTTCCGTGTTTATTCTGGGGTTGTTAAAACCGGCGACTCCGTTTACAACCCAATAAAGGGCAAAAAAGAGCGTTTAGGTCGCATAGTACAAATGCATGCTAATGATCGCCAAGAAATTCAAGAAGTACATGCTGGTGATATTGCCGCAGCCATTGGTTTAAAAGATGTTACCACGGGTGATACTCTGTGTGACGCTAATAATGTCATTACCTTAGAGCGTATTATTTTCCCTGAACCTGTAATTTCAGTGGCGGTTGAGCCTAAAACTTTGGCTGATCAAGATAAAATGACCTTAGCTTTGGGTAAACTTGCGGCTGAAGATCCTTCTTTTCATGTTGAAACCGATGAAGAGTCAGGACAAATGATTATTTCAGGTATGGGCGAGTTACATTTAGAGATCATAACCGATCGTATGATGCGAGAGTTTAAGGTCGATTGTAATATCGGTAATCCGCAGGTAACGTATCGTGAAACGATTCGAAATGCCGTAGAAGCAGAAGGTGAATTTATTCGTCAACAAGGAACTAAAGGCCAATATGGTCATGTTGTTCTAAAAATGGAGCCTACCGAAAGTGGTGAAGGCTTTGAATTTGTTAACGATATTGCCTCTGGAGTCATTCCAAAAGAATATTACCCAGCGATAGAAAAAGGTTTTCATGAGCAAATGGATTCAGGGGTTTTAGCCGCTTATCCAATGCAAGGTATTAAAGTCACCTTAATAAATGGTTCATTCCATGAGGTTGACTCTAATGAAATTGCTTTTAAAATAGCAGCTTCTATGGGCTTTCAAAATGCGGTTATGGCAGCAAGTCCAATATTATTAGAACCCATGATGAAAGTAGAAATTACCACACCAGAAGAAAATATGGGTGATGTTGTTGGCGACTTAAATCGTCGTCGAGGCATGATTGATGGTATGGATGAAGGCCCTTCTGGGGCAAAATTAGTAAATGCAACAGTGCCGCTGGCTGAAATGTTTGGTTATGCAACAGCATTGCGAAGTGCAACACAAGGGCGAGCTTCATATTCAATGGAATTTTCTCATTATCATGAAGCGCCAAAAGTTGTTGCACAAAAAATTATTGAATCACGCGGTGGCTCTTATTCGTAAGAACTATTCGGCTTAATCGCCGAGATTTTGATTAATACATTGTATTAATTACTTTGTCTTTTGAGCATTGTCAGTGTTTTTAAGATGGCGGGATTTAAGTAAAAAAGGTGTTTTATGAGTTTTCTCATGTTTCACCAAAAACACTGACAAATTCCCTATGTGGAAGAATAAAGTTCAGGAAATGTGTGAATGGTTTTGACAAGCCTTTAAGGCTTAACTAAAATCTACACCCTGCCTCTGAGCCTTTAATTTTTGCAAAGGGGAACATACATAAATTTAATTGTTTAATCTTAAGGTACAGTAAAATGGCTAAAGCAAAATTTGAACGTCTAAAACCGCATGTTAACGTTGGTACAATCGGACACGTTGACCACGGTAAAACAACATTAACAGCTGCTATCTCTGCAGTATTAACAAAAGCATTCGGTGGTGATGTAAAAGACTTCGCACAAATCGATAATGCGCCAGAAGAGCGTGAGCGTGGTATTACAATCAATACTTCTCACATCGAGTACGATACAGAAACACGTCACTACGCACACGTAGATTGTCCTGGTCACGCCGATTATGTTAAAAACATGATCACAGGTGCTGCACAAATGGACGGCGCTATCTTAGTAGTTGCTGCTACAGATGGTCCTATGCCTCAAACACGTGAGCACATCTTATTATCACGCCAAGTAGGTGTACCATACATCATTGTTTTCTTAAACAAATGTGACATGGTTGATGATGAAGAATTATTAGAATTAGTAGAGATGGAAGTTCGTGAACTTCTTTCAGAATACGATTTCCCAGGTGATGACTTACCAGTAGTTTTAGGTTCAGCGTTAGGCGCATTGAACGGCGAAGCACAATGGGAAGAAAAAGTATTAGAATTAGCGGGTCACTTAGACACGTACATTCCAGAGCCAGAGCGTGCAATTGACGGTGCGTTTATCTTACCAATTGAAGATGTATTCTCAATTCAAGGTCGTGGTACTGTTGTTACAGGTCGTGTAGAACGTGGTATCGTAAAAGTTGGTGACGAGATTGAAATCGTAGGTATCAAAGATACAACGAAAACAACTTGTACTGGTGTAGAGATGTTCCGTAAGCTTCTAGACGAAGGTCGTGCTGGTGAGAACTGTG
>NZ_JBQMWH010000023.1:0-26732 GCF_053470345.1 Thalassotalea agariperforans
GGTTTTAATCGATTTAGCGGCTTGCTTCGCAAACGCTTCAAGTTCTTTCTTATTCATAGTCTGCCTATCCTAAACCCTACATGGGTATTAATGATAGGCAGTTACACAGATTTTGTTACAGGGTCCTAAGGCTTTAAACACATATATATTCTAACAATTACCAACATTAATTATTGTTTGAGCTAACTTCTAACGTCATTTTATCTGTGGAGCCAGCTCTTATATTATACATCTCGTAACCAATTTCTCTGATCCCATTAACTAAACCGTAATGAGGGAAGTCAGTACCTGATACAATTCCGTTATTCCAGTTTTCGCCATCTGGTCTACCGGCAGGTGATTCGTCAGTATATTCAAACCAATGCGCTCCTACTATCTGTGGGTTTACAAGCGCACTTTTTATGTATTCAATGTATCTTTCACCACGATGTGCTTGATCGCGAGCACTAACTATTTGCCCGCCGAATCCTCTTGTGTCAGTGGCTTGAAAGTTGAATTCGCCAATAATCAGGGGGCGATCAATATTATTGGGTAATAGCAAGCTTTCTACAGTTCCTTGATACGCATTGTAGCTGACGACATCGACGTAACGAGCAGAAGCTTCTACAGCAATGTCATTACGCCAAGCAAAACGAACACCTAAATACAGTTTATTAGGTGCGACTGTTTTGAGTGCTTGTTTAATGGTGCGAAAGTATTGCTCACACAATCTTCGATAAAAAGGTTCTAAATCAGGGCGTGCTCTATTTACATCTAAGTCAGCCACGTCTTGGGTATTTAGCAAGTTTTCCCATGATTGATATTTTGTTCCCCAAGCCGCATTTAATGCCTGTATGTTCCTGTGATTAGTTTTTAAATCATGAATAAACTCTTTTTTGGCAGATTGATCCGCTGGACTCGCTAACACTGCTAAGGCTAACCCTGTAGTGTCACCCCAGCCCATCTCATTGTCTACATAGAATCCGATATTCCAAGGATCGGTTTGTTCTTGTTGATACTTTTCGAGCGCTTTACTTATGTGCTTAGGCCAGTTTGGATCAAACACATCTGGAAATTGTCCCCAATATCCTGCTGAACCTTTAATTGGTTTTGCTCCGTGCACCCAAACGTGAGTGGTGTAAGCAGTTTTTTGTTGGCGATATATGCTAGGATCGCCCCAAGCTGCAATTGTATTCATACCCCAACTACGCAATCGCCTATGTGCCATTTCTGCGAACTTTTCTTGCCAATCGTCACCATATTTACGCTGTAAATTTGCATCGTGAAAGTCAAACATCATAAACGGTAGGTGATCTTTGTAAAAACCATGGGGAGCCCAGCCTTCGTTCAAGAAATAATGTTTAGAAAATTTATTACCTTCTCGTTCAGGTAGCCATTCAAAATAGTTTTCTCGGTAATCAACACCGGTGTGCCCCGTAAAATCGGTGGCGACAATATCAGGACCTGCTGACCAGAATAATCGACCTTCAGGGTCGACTAGCCACCATTTCTCATTTAATTTTGTGACTCTAAAATGACCTGTAGCCTCTAGTTGAGGACCATTAATCCATCCTCCGTATTTATTAAAGCTTTTTGGACCAGGAAATTGAGCAAGGTCTCGTTCTTCTTGTTGTTTTTGCTGAGCAAAATCCTGATCTGTGTTTACCTTATTTGGCCAAGTGGCGTGAATAAATTGGCCATACTTATCTATAAAAGGCAAAAAATCTTCAACAGGCATTTTTTGCATAGCACCTTCAACACGGATACTGTTGACGGAAAAGCTGGCTGATTTATCGGGAGCAACAGCTATGACACTAATCTTATTTACCTCATTTAATGGAAATAAAGCTTGCCCAGGTTTTTCACGTAATCCTCTCACATTTATCGGGGGATCTATCATCCATTCTGTATTGTACAGGTCTAAAGAAAGCGATTTTCGTTCCCCTGGTTGAACAAATTGATAGAGTTTATGCGCCCAATTTTTGTTGGTACCAGCTGAACTTGGTGTATCTGCACGTAAACCTAAATGAAGTGTTGTCATGCTAGTATTAGTGACTTCTACTTGAATTGATCGCCAATTAGTAAGATCCCATCCCTTTTTAGAGGATAAAAATGCAACCCCCGTGTGCTCGCTAGTTTCGCCAATGTTAACTTTTATACCCTGTGTATCAAACTTTACTTTTGCACCATTAATGCTTTGCATCGCACTTGCAAAACTAGGCTCTAGCTTAATTAAATTTTGCGAAGCAGCTGATACGTTTCCTTGGTTAATTGCTTCTTGTTCCAGTAGCTGCTCAGACATAACAAAACATGACACAAGCAAGTTGATTATACCCAAACAGTATATAGTAAAAACCTTCATTACAAACCCCTGATATCGTTATCATAATTTAACTAGAGTAAATCAACAAAACTATTCGATCAAGTATTTAATGATGGTTATAAGGACCAACGTTAAGTTTATTTAAGCTACATTTTCCCCCTCTCTATCATTGTAAATAGTTTACAATTTTCTAGTATTCCATATTGATTACGGCAATACTTCTATGTTATTTTGATAACGATATCATGAATATTTTGATTTATAATAGGAATCCAAATGATTAAAAATAAAAAACTAAATTACATTTTAAAGCTAACGCTTGTATCTGCTTCTTTTTTACTTAGCGCTTGTAGCTCGACTGCAGTTGCAGAAGTAAATAAAGCTGAAATCAGCACCTTAGAAGAAGCGAAAGTGACAGGATTGAGATACAACAATGTACATGTGCTTCAATTAGAAAAAACATTAAAGTTATACCGAGAGATTTTAGGCTTTGAGCTGATAGGAGCTGAAGTATTAAAAGGTGCTCTTTCTGGCATGTTAGTACTAAAAATAAAAGCTAATGACTACACCATGACATTAACTGTTACGCCACCTCAACACATGCATACTTTAGGTCCTATTGGAAACACCAACCATAATCACTTTATGTTGATAGTTAACGATATAGCCACAATAGGCGATAAACTTAAAGCTGAAGGCTATGAATTAGAAAACGATAATTACGCTCAAGATCTTTATACTTTTTTTAAAGGCCCTAATGGAGAAATTATTGGTCTATCAGCCTGGCAAGATTAATTTTAACATTCTGACTATTTAAAGTAAGACAAATGAGGCTGTCCGACAGCTTGAGAAAATATACAAAATACATTAGCCTTTGTAGGTTTTATTAAGGTTAGATAGAAGTTTAATAATATTATGGGTCGAATCAACAAAAAATCTCGAATAAAAGATGTAGCTAAACTCGCGGGCGTGTCAAACATGACTGTTTCTCGTGTTTTGAACGGAGTGGTTAAGGTAAGTGAAGATAAAAGAATAGCGGTATTAGATGCGGTAAAAAAGCTCGATTACAAACCAGATGCAGCGGCGCGCCGTTTGGGTGGACATAAGTCTTACATGATTGGATTGTTGTACCAAGATCAAGACAGTTCTTACGTCAGTAAGTTTTTATTGGATGCATTAAAGAGCTGTCGTGAACACAGTTATCATTTAGTCCCAAATGAAATTGATAATGATGCTAATCGTTCACTCAAATCAGTAGTTAATTTAATTGAAGGTTCACAAATTGATGGGGTGATTCTATTACCGCCAACAAGTGACAATGTACAAATAATAGACTTACTTCAACATCATAAAATACCTTTTATTCGTATAACACCTGATGGTCATTTCGATTTATCCCCCTACATTAGTATTGATGATTATTTAGTTGGTTTTACCATGACTGAGCACTTAATTTCTCAAGGTCATAAAAAAATCGCTCATATTATGGGGCATAGCAAGCAAGGCTCTAGCCACCTGCGCTGTCAAGGATACATGGATGCATTAACTAAACATAATATAAGTGTGCCATCAGAATATGTTGAACCAGGATTGTTCACCTTTGATTCAGGGTTGAGTGCTGCTCGAAAATTATTAAGTTTAGCAAATAGACCGAGTGCAATTTTTGCGTCAAATGATGAAATGGCGGCAGCTGTTATTCTTGTCGCAAATAACCTAGGCATAAAAGTACCACAAGAACTCTCTGTCGCAGGGATTGACGATACTCAGTTGGCAGTCACATTGTCACCAAACTTAACCACAATTAAACAGCCGATAACTGAAATGGCTAACTTAGCCGTGCAACTATTGATTGCCGAAGAAAAAGGTAAAATAAGCGAAAGTAAGTATAGAAATATACTGCCATTCAAACTTATTGAACGTCAATCTGTAGCTGCTTTTACAGAATAACCGTAGAAGTTAATTAGCAGAAATTGCTACGTGTAATGCTTTTTCGGTTTTTATGTTTAATACCTTAACATGATAAACAAGTGTAGTAATTTATGAAAATAACCAAAACGTTAGACCACTTAGATGCCAAAGTTGCAATAACAGCAATTGAAGCAGAATTAATAAAAAGAAAATTAGATGCAGCTATCGCTGTAGCTGACTCAAGTGGTGAACCCCTTGCACTGCTTCGAGTTGGAAATGCTGCATTACCCACCATCAATATTGTAATGAATAAAGCATGGAGTGCCGCCAGAGATAAAAAGCCCACAAAAGAAATTGGCAACGAAGTAAAAGATAAACAAAATAGTTTTGATATTGCTTATTATGGTGATCAACGTTTTGTTGGCTGGGGAGGTGGCTTACCTGTTTTTAACGACAATCAAGTTGTTGGTGCTGTAGCAGTAAGTGGCTTACCCGAAGCGATTGATATGGAACTGGCACAAATCGGTTTGTGCGCAATAGAAGCTCAACTAAACTAACCTAAACTAGGAATAATTTCAGTTCCTTGATGACGCTTTATTTATTCTTCCTAACTAAACACAAAACATTCACCTCAAAGTTAGTTTCCACCTAAAAAGAATATTGTTAATTCTTTTTTAGGTGGTTAAATTTCATATTAAAATTTAATTTAAACAACTCCTTTATCTAAAGTTAAAATTAACCTAATTTATGTAGTTAACTATAAATTACTAAGAAGCCAACATGTTATTGGCTTCTTAGTTCGTAACTAATAATTATTCGTCAACAAGCTGCCACGTTCTTACCCAATCAACATACATTGTATTTATATCATTATTTGATAGGTGCGCTTTATCTGGTACACCACCGACCCAAGGAGAGTTTTCTGTCCATAGATCCCATATAATATGCTGTTCTAACGTAAAATCTTGAGTGGTATTGATGCGGCCAACGGGTTCACCATTTAAATAAAACTGTACGTTATTTTTGTCTTTCCACCATGCGCCAAATACATGGTAGTCTTCATTCCAAGCAATGTTTTTAAGTGAGTTATTGCTAGATAAATCTTTTCTATTGTCCGAATCACCAGAGCGGCGTTCGGTTATTTTATTTTTTACTATGAAATACTGCGAAGCCATGTGCCATGGGTAATCCGCATAGGTGAATTGGCCATTGTCACTTACTCCTGTGTATGTGGGTCTTGCATTGTTTTCTATAATGTCAATTTCATCTCTATTGTCAGCATCGCCATTGTTAAGCCAAAAAGTATTGTATGCCGAAATATATGCCGCTTTAATTCGGCTTTCTGTATAAAGTGGAAATTTTACTCGGCCAATAGACATAATTCTTGCGGTTTCAAACCAGCGTTCATTTGTTTCATGATCGGGAGCTAAAGTTGCTTGTAGCCACAAATTACCATTTGATACCCCAGAATTATCAGCTTGATTGCTATTTGGTACTCCATAATTCCAAAATGATTTCATCCATTTTGTCGTATCAAACCCATTGTTAAATTCATCTGAAAAGTTTTCTAACTTTTGCCATTTTTTACCCATGGGCGTTGTGTTTGAAAAAGTGATAAAGCTAGGCAAACTAGGATTTGCGATATTTACATTAATTGTATTCCCCGCGTAAACACAACCGGTAGCATCGGCAATATCATTTATTGCCGTATTATTACATTGATCTAAGTCGTCAGTTATACCATCAGAATCCGAATCTTTTTGTGCTAGAGCACACCCTTGTGAGTCTACTGTTGTATTGGCTGCTGTGTTACTACAATTATCAACAAGGTCAGCAATACCGTCATTATCACTATCGTAATTAGTGTTTACCTCAGCCACTCGAATAAAAGTAAGATAATCAGTATTGAATTGAAAACTAGACTCTCCTACACCTATCATACGTATGGTGTTAAGCCCTTTGTGCCATATATTAAATGTGTTAGTACTGGTAAATTTTTCGTATAATTCCCAATCCCCTGTATATATATTAGTAACCCCAACGGATGACAAGCCTGTTTTTTTCGCATTTGTCACTAACAGTTCTGCGGCGGCGTTATTTTCCGGTGAGGAGGCTCTGTAGGTAATTTGGTATTCGCCAGGTTGGTCTATATCTATAACGAACTCAATAAAATCCCCTGAATTAAACCAGTTAACAATATCGCCAGTACCTGTTTGAATATCTCCATCTCCGCCACTATTGCTAAAAGTTTCAGCTTCAAGTGTAAAATCACCACTAACTGCAACCGCATTTGATGGTGTTGGAGTTGGTGTCGGCGTCGGGGTTGGCGTCGGCGTCGGGGTTGGCGTTGGCGTCGGGGTTGGCGTTGGCGTCGGGGTTGGCGTCGGTGTTTCAGCACTACCACCACCGCATGCCGCAAGCAAATTTATTGAACATGCGAGTAACATGGCGTATTTAATGTCTTTCATAATGGGGTTCTCTGGATTAGTGGTAGTTAGCTATTAGCAAACATAGATTTTATTTTTGCCATTTGAATCTGGAATTTTAAGCTGGTGCTGTGTGAAATCGTTGGAGACTCAATTTTTCCTGCGTTTATTTGGTTATGAGCTTCCATAACTTCATAAATATAGCCTTGAGTGGTTCTGTCATCGTTGAATGTATCGACACAGACTTCGTTTTGATAAAACTCACAGCGGGTTGCTCTAAACGCATTTGGAATACGAATATAGCCCTTATCACCCACAATATAAGCAGAATTAGCTAACCAACATTGAAATGATGATGCTAGAGTCGCTTTAACATCGCCATAATCGGCAATGATGATGACATCTTCATCTACCCCATTTGGCGCGTTAGTGTTAAAAACATGTAGATTGCTAATGTCTTTCTCTAAAAAATACCACGCTAGCGCAAGTGGATATATGCCAACATCAAACAGACTGCCACCTGCAAGCTCTGCATTGTATTCACGGCAGTCTGGTGAATACGGCATTTGATAACCAAAATCTATTTTTATGTGTTTAATTTCGCCTAAACGTCCGCTAACAATCCATTCTTTGGCTGTTGTTATCGCAGGTAAAAAATATGTCCACATTGCTTCCATTAAAAATACATTATGCTTTTTGGCGAGTAATATTAACTCTTGGCACTGTTCAGGGGCTGTCACAAGAGGTTTTTCGCACAGTACATGTTTACCTGCCAAAATGGCATCTCGTGCATTAGTGTAATGACAGGTATGAGGTGTTCCTATATACACAATATCTACTTCAGGATCTGCAAAAAGCGCTTGGTAGCCTTGGTAAGCTTTTTTGATTGAAAACTGCTCAGCGAATGTTTGTGCTCTATCTAAATTTCTTGCGGCCACCGCCTGTATTTCAGCATCAGGAAATTGTATTAAATCACTACAAAACTTATGAGAAATTCTCCCTGAACTGACTATACCCCATTTTAATTTTTTCATTTTTTCTCCTTTTATATAGATCCATAATTAAAAATATGACCAAGTCCTTTTGGTCTATTTAGCTAAGCAATACGCTGTAGCAATGTGAGTGTTAATTAGATTTATTGCGGTAAAGCTTCAGTGGTGCTTTGGCTTTTTTTGTATTTTACGGGTTTGGTTAGTGGCCGGTTAAATCTGTGTGGGTATAAAGACTGATTAAAATCTTTGGCCATTTCGACCATTTCTGGGTAAGGTATATCTGCAACATTGACAAAACCAACATTGTAGGACTCACCGTCGAATGCTCGGCCAGAAATTGGCGAGTCTAGATATTGAAACCAGTGCGCACCTACAAAGTTGTCATGGCCAGATACACTGTCCATATATACTCGATATTTTCTGGCACGGTCTTTCTGATCAGCTGCATACAATAATCCAGGGTGCAATAAACCAGAATCGCTAGTCGCGCCAAAATGGTATTCACCGATAATGGCAGGCAAGTCTACCTTACGTAAAAACTCCCATTCAAAAGGTTGCAAACCTTCATCGTAAACATTAAAACTTAATACATCAGTGTAAGTTGTTGCAGCTTTGATAGTTTCGTCTGGCATACCCCATGTCGCCATACGAACTCCCATGTACAAATGATTAGGTAATACACGCTCAATAGCATTATGTACAACGCTAAAATAGCGATTCGATAACATTAACAGCATATGCGACAAATCAGCTTCCAAGGCTTCATTATAAGAGGAAAATTTCACCCCTTTTTTAAGCGCAGAAAAATCAGCAATATTCGTGTTCCAAGCAGCATTTAATGCCCCTATGGTTTTATATTTTTTGACAACGTATTCACTAAAAGCGTTTTTTGCAGGGCTGTTTTTAGCATCCATTGCCATAGCTGCGACAGGAATAAAGTATCTATGCTCTACCGAACCTGTTCTATACCCCCAAGTTTTTTCGTTATCAACAAAAACACCTACACACCAAGGTGACGCTTTAATCTCTTTAGCGATTTGATCTATGGTCAAGTTAGCTCTACGTTCAAATTCTGGATCAAACACATCAGGCATGGCATGCCAAATTTCTTTTCCTGTTTTTATTTCTTTAAAGTCGCCAATAATCCAACCATTTGCAAAGTAAGGTACCTGTTGATTTGGATAAAATGCTGGGTCAACCCAGTTCCCCATCGAGGTCATTCCCCAATCAAGCATGCGTGTTAGTGTATTTTGTTGCCACTTTTCAATAAAGTTTTCAGGTCCGTATTTACGCTCCAAGTTTGCTCGATAAAAACTAAAGGTTTCACCATGAGGTAAAGGACCACCATGAAACGAACGTCGATAGCTATAATGTTTTCCTAAAGGTTCCTCATGGCTTGGTAACCATTCAAACAGATTACGGCGAGTTTCATTGGCAAGATAGCGAGTAGCTTGCACTTTTTTTGGAATATCTACTTTACCAATAGAATCTTCTGGTGTTAACTCTTCAGGATCTCGATAGCGAATAGCATCATCTTTAAAGTCCATACCTGTTGTTGTAAACATGTTTGCCATACGCACGTTGGCTAAACCGTTGGAAAAAAACAGGTAGCCGTCAGGATCGACCATCCACCATTTTCCCTCTACTTTTTCTGTTCTAAAGAACCCTGTTGCGGCTAATTTAGGGCCATTTTTCCAACCACCAAAGCGAGATCTATCAGCAAAAGGTTGGCTGCTGGCTAAATCATTAATTTCTTTATTAGAAACCTCGGTAAATTCTTCTAAAGAATGAACTTTTATTGGGAAGTCTCGTATCGCATTTTGGCCAAATTCATCAACAATGTTTTCAACAAAGCTCTCATCGTAAGGTAAGTTTTTACGCAACCGAATATTATCAACTAACAAATGTTTATTTGCCATATTAGTGCGGGTATTTAAGCTAATACGGGTTACACTGTCATTCGGCATATAATAATTACCGTAAATTAAAATAAACATAAGATCATCAGTCGCCCAAGGTTTGGGGTTTTCACGCATCCCTGTGCCTATATTCCAAAAAATGCCATCTACCGGTGCAAATAAAGTATGTTTTTCACCTTTAGGAATAACTACATGTCTATGCAATTCGGAGCCTGCAGAGTTAATAGACAAAAATAACTGAACACTTTCATCACCTGTATTTTCAACATCTAAAGCAATATGATATTCGTTATAAATACTCCAATCTTGTGGTGTATCAAAATCCATATGTACACCGCTATACCGGGCGGAATCTAAAAACTCAATTGACAAAGCCTTACCATTTTTTGCTGATACCGTCTGAAAGTTTGCATTTTCTCCTGTAAGTTTTAGTTTAACCTCGTCAAAATCTGCCAGCATTTTAAGTGTTTCAAATTGACTACTTGTAGTAGAGGTACTTCCTCCTTGGCTCGCAATATTTCGTTCAATTGACTGAGGTTGATCGCAACCAAATAACACAGTCAATAAGCATATGGATGCCAACTTATTCAAATTAATCGTTTTTAACTTCACACCTTAACTCCAATCTTTTATAGAAATTCAACTAACAACCAAACTGTAAACTGTTAACAATATTATTTGACACCAATAACTGCTAGTTGTTATAAATACATTCTTTGTGATATCGATATCACAAGAATACAATAGATGTTAACAAAAGATCAACGATATTTTTGAGTTGAATTGTAACAGGTGAACTTAGCAAGTTCCGAATACGCCTGATCTTATTAAATATATAAAAAACAATATCTTGTTTGTTTTTGTTTGAGTTTCGCTTTTTAAGTTCAAGTCTTTATTAATGTATAACGAATGACTGATAACTTAAATTTCGTCTAGATTAACAAGCATTTCATGATATTTTCATTAAAGTTAAAAACTAAGGAAAATCAATAGTTATGATTATCTATAAGCCTACAGGCTCAAAACCTTTAATTGCTGCTACAGCTATATGCTTGATAGCAAGTTGCTCAGGATTTAAGTCAAACGAAGATAGCCTTAATAAGTTAAAAACAGAAGTTCCTCTGTTTACTTTTGAAGATGGTAAGGTGCCAAATACGTTTTCTGCCGAAAATTCATCTTTGCAAATTGTCCAAGGTGAAAACGCATTAGAAGGCCAACACGCTTTAAAAGTTGGTTATAATACTAAAGAAAATAATACCGCTTTTTTTACAATATCGCCTGAATCTGCCTTTAATTGGGGGGACTATAAAGACTTTCATATTGCATTTGATGTTAAAAATACTGGTACAGAATCTGTCGCCATTAGCTTAATAATGGGGGATATCGACGGTGGATTTTACGAGCGAGGTTTTGTCGCCCCGGTTGATGAAAAGATCACAGTTTACGCAAAAATGGATGGCCATGATCAATATCGCCCCGCCTGGGCAACGCCAACAGAATTCAATTTTGAATCAGGTTTTCGCTCTAACCCAGTTACTTGGGAGTCAGATGACAAACAGGTGTATAACTTTTGGGGAAAAATTGATTTAAATACTAAAGGAATTACCTATATCACCTTGCAAACATCAGGTTTATTAAGCGATAGAGAATTCATAATTGACAATATTCGTTTGCGCCCAAATCCAAAAATGAATAAAAATTTTTTAACAGGATTCATTGATAAGTTTGGTCAAAATGCACGAGCTGAATACCCATCTAAAATTAAATCAGATGAACATTTACGCCAAGTCGCGCTAAAGGAATTGCAAGATTTAAATGGCGAGCCTATGTCAGATCGGTCTAAATTCCAAGGTTGGAAAAATGGACCTAGATTTGAAGCAACAGGTTATTTCAGAACAGAAAAAATTAATGGAAAATGGGCTTTAATTGATCCTAAAGGTTATTTATATTTTTCTACAGGCACGTCAATTATTCGTTTATCCAACTCATCAACCATGACAGGTTATGATTTTGATCAAAAATATATTCCAAAACGTACTGCCGATATGACCGTTGCGGAAGATGATCAACCATTAAACCCTGCACCTAAAGAAGCATTGCCAAGCCGTTATGTATCTAGCAAACTTCGCGCTGATATTTTTGAATGGTTACCAAGCTATGATGACGAATTAGGTAATCATTTTGGTTATCGACGTGATGCTCAAAGTGGCCCATTAAAACGTGGTGAAACCTATAGTTTTTATAGCGCTAACCTAGAACGACGCTATGGAGAAACCTATCCTGAATCCTACATGGATACTTGGCGCAGTGTAACTGTGCGTAGGATGTTGGATTGGGGCTATACCTCGCTAGGCAATTGGTCTGAACAAGGCTATTACGGCAACAACAAAATTCCTTTTGTCGCATTTGCTGACATAATTGGTGAATTTGGTACAGTTAGTAGCGGTTTTGATTTTTGGCATGGTGTGCCCGATGCATACGATCCAAGGTTTTATGAACGAGCAGTTGCAGCTGCAAAACATGTAGCTAGCCAAATTAACGCTTCTCCTTGGTGTATGGGTATCTTTATGGATAACGAACAAAGCTTTGGCAGAGGTCCATCTGATGAAGGTTACTTTGGTATTGTATACAACACATTACAACGTGATGCTAAAGACGTTCATGCAAAAGCTGCCTTTACACAGTCAATGAAGAAGAAATACCAAACCATTGATGCGTTAAACAAAGCTTGGGATAAAAACATAGCGTCATGGGATGCATTTGCAGCAGGTATAGATTCAAGCTTTAAAACCGAGCAACAGAGAAAAGACTACTCTCAATTGTTATATGAATACGGTGTACAATATTTTGGTACGGTAAATAAAGCGCTTAAATCTGAATTACCAAACCATTTATACCTTGGCTCGCGTTTACCTGAGTGGGGCAAACCTATTGAGATTGTTAAAGCGGCCGCAGAAAACAGCGACATTATTACTTACAACATATATCAAGAAGGTTTAGCTGCGAGTGAATGGGACTTTTTAAAAGAAGTAGACAAGCCTGCATTAGTAGGTGAGTTTAGCTATGGCGCAGATGATGCCGGCCATGTCCATCCGACTTTTAAAATCGCCGCTGACCAAGAAGATCGTGGACATAAAGTTAAGCGTTATTTTGAGTCCATTATTGATAACCCATACTTTGTAGGGGCGCATTATTTCCAATATATGGACGGCCCAATAGCAGGACGTGCCTACGATGGTGAAAATTATAATGCAGGTATGGTAAGTATTACCGACGTACCTTACGAACCAATGGTCAGAGCTGTTAAACAGGTAAATAGCGATCTATATGAACGTAGATATGGTTACCTCAAAAGCAAAAAATAATAATAGCTTTTAACCGTTTGATTTTGCTCCTTGTACAAAGTTTGTACAAGGAGCAATTTCGCTTCTACTCATTTATTTTATTCTTAATACGTGAGTGGGAAAGACGACCCAAATCCCAGACCCAGCTAGATGAACCAACCATTTTTTATATGACAGATGTGGATTTAAATCCAATTCAAGCCAAAATAGAAATAACACCTGAAAGCTCAAAACACCCCAGTATCCAACAACGTATTCAGACTTTACTACTACAAACCTGACGAGCCCATCATTACACTTTATTTAAAAACACCAAGGCTATCTGGTATTTTTGTCGAATGTAATTTATTAAAATTAGTGGTTTAGCTACAAAAGCCCTGCTTACAAAAATTCAAAATGAAAAAATTGTATTGTCATTCATATGATTATTGAGAGAAAAAAGTCTAGATAAGTTATTTGTATTAGCTAGGTACTGTTGAGCTTTGATGAATGGTTTGCTGCCAATTGTGCGGTATTAATACAATTAATTAAGCACGAATGTAAGGTAGTTGTTCTACCTTAATAAGTGATGAGCCGTGGAGATGCCACACAAACGCTGCCGAAGGGTTCCGCCTAAACGCTTTTTACTCTTTGCTGCTGATTTTTAAATTAGCCCTCAATTCTTTTAGCATAGAGGTCCTACACAAAAAATATCGGGAATGTATTTAACAGCTTCGCAGGCATTAGCGTAAGGTAGGATGAATGCTTGCAGTAAACTAGCGCCTCAATTATAAAGCGATTAATTTTAACCAAATTTATATACCAAAGCTCAACAGCCTCTAATAAAAAAGCCTATCAAGGATTACTTGATAGGCTTTGTTTCAAATGTTCTTTATTTAGACATCTTTAATTCATTGGGAGGGTTCATTATGGCGCGGCATAAACTCTCACGTTATCAATATAGTACTGAGCGTTTGTACCACTTAACACTATATTCAATGTTGTTTCTGAATTTTGCCAATCAACGTCTGCATTGGCACCTGTCGCTTCATTTAAGAAATCAATACCGTGGGTTTCATTTGCACCAGAAATGCTTGATGCTGATCGGGTGATTTTTCCACCTGTCGATTGAAACTCAACGTGATAGCTGGTGTTCGTACCATCTACACCGTTTACATGTTGTATATCTAGCTCTACAACATAGCGACCATTTACTTGAATAGCACCTGGTTTCATTGGTAATTTAACAACAACGTCATCCGCTGTTTTACCTGTTGTATCTACCATCAAGCCAAAATTTGAACCATCAAGAGCCGCGGCAGCATCAATAGAGACTGTACCGCCCCCTGTTGATTGAACCACCGCAATATCATCTTCAAACAAGCCAGCTTCATTAGCAACTATGTCGCGGTTGTTATTCGCAGTATGTGTGTACAATTGCACGTTATCTATCATAGGATCCCCGTTTGGAATACTATGCCAAGCTTCTAATATGGTAAGTGCAGAATTTTCCCCCACTAATGCAGCATGATTTCCACCCGCTCGTGTTGAAAAAGGTATTTGCAATTCAACCCATTGATCAACAACTACTTGAGAGTCAGGACGTATTCCACTCCAAAAAGCAGTACCATCATAACCTCCACCATGAATAGTGAAAAACGCACCAGCTGGTTCAAAGTTTTTGTACATCATGTTTAAGAAATAGATTTTATCTTCTTCAAGATCAGGGAACCAAGCATTTGGAATGGTAACAGAACCATCACCAACCATGGAAAGACCATAGCTACCTTCATAAGCACCAGCGGTGTCTATTGCTGGTGCAAATGCGCCAATCCATCCATTTGATTGAATCCAATCAGAGCCATCGACAGGTAAAGCACCAACTTTTTCTGGGTCTTCAAAATCCCAGTTTACGCCAGCTGCTGCTATTAAGTTGGTTTCTTCGCCTTTTACGGTTATTTCAACTTTACGTTTTTCATAGCTAACCAAAGAAGTCGAGTCTATATAGTCAACCATAAAGGTAAACACTTTTTCTTCATTAACATTTACGTGACTAGCAAATGCATGTGGATCTAACACTAAGTTACTTCCGTCAATAGACCAAGCATATGCAGGCACATCACTACCGGCAACTACTTCATTGATGCTGAATGAATCATTTTCCGGATCTTCTACCCCTTCGCTTAAATCGAATTGAGTAAAATCATCAATCTCAGACATGGCACCAAAATAAATGCCGCCTGTTGCAGCTGGCGGATTTTGCTCGTATAAACCTTGAATACGAATTTCAGCCGTTAGTGGAACTAAGTTTTTACCGTCAGACAAGTTATAATTAAATTTCAAAACTTGCTCGGTTTGCCCTTCTAGCACGTCTTGATAAACAATCGGATTAACAGTTAATAAACCTTTTTCACTATCAAAGCTATATGCACCCGATAGATAACTATCTTCTGCAGTAAAATCTTCAATGATAAGTGTTTGTGATCTTGCATTACCAGCATAGAGCTCTTCAAATCCGACTACACCTAAGTGCTCTTTAATATCATCCAACTGCGTATTATCAGCATCTGTTGCACCTTTTAACAAGTTGTATACAACAGTTGGCGTTCTTTCTGTTGGGAAAGCAACTATTGTGTTACCAGCAACAGGCGCTGAGCCATCACCGTCAACTCTTACTGTTACTTTACGATCTACATCATTAGTACCATCGGTATAAGTCACCATGTAAGATATTTCAGCATATTCGCCTTTATTTAACAGAGGTCTAAATTCACTTGGAGTTACTTTTATTCTGTTTCCTTGCAATTGAAAACCGTAAGTTTCGTCGCTATACATAGGTAAACCAGCGACAAATGCTTCACGTTGTTGGCGAATTTCCTCAGCTTCTGCTGGTGTGGTGTTTTCATCGATTACGCCACACTCATCAGGATAGGCCAAAGCTATTACATCTTTTAAACAATCAGGACCAGAAAAAATTGGCGTGATGTTTTTAATACGAACTCTGTCATATGTGTCCGGATCGTAAACACCTTCCATTAGATCGATGTAGGTATAGTTTAACGACGTGGCTAGCGAATGGGTACTAGCAAACTCTATGTCGTTCTCTGAAAATGTTTCAGCTATATCACCGGATACAACAGGCGCTACACCTGTACCTGACTGTTTGGCATTATTATCTTCTGAGCTGCTACCACCACAAGCGGATAGTGCGAGCGTAACAGTTGCAGCCAAAATTGTTTTATTATATATTTTCATTGATTTAATCCTCACAATTAGAAGCTTACTCGTAGATCTAAACGATAAATGCGTCCGGTTTTATACTCAGATTGTGTTCGGCCTGTGTAAGCGTCACCGTCAAGGGCATTACCTTCATCAAAATAAATCTTGGTAGGCTCACCATTATCATTGAGTACTTGTTCACCATTAGCATCAAGCTCATAATCCCCTAAATGTAATAGCCTACTTGTAAAGTAGTTGCGGGTTAGGGTGTCTGTTAAGTTAAGCGCGTGTAATGAAACTTGAATAGCGTCACTGACTTTATAACTGGCAGAGAAATCAAATGTGCCATTGCCTTCTCGCCATAATGCTCCAGCCCCCCAAGAACGTTGGATTAACTCATCTGACTTACCGCGGTAAGATAAACGCAGCTGATGTCCATCTTGCTCCCAAAATACGGTGGTGTTATAGCTATGTTTTGGGGTCCATTCACGAGGGAATACAGGTAATAAATCACCGGTAATTTCGTTATATTCAGTGTCGGTTTCAGATTCCTGATAGGTATAGTTTGCCTGTAACCCTAAACCGCCCCAAATTCCAGGTAAAAAGTCATAGGTTTGGGTGTAGCCTAGCTCTATACCTTTGATGGTCGCACCTTTACCATTGCGTAGTCGATTTACGACAAATGAAGCACATTTTTCAAGCAACTCTTCATTGGTAACACCAACAGTGTCTATATCACCTGACTGGAACCAACCTTCTTGTGTATGCGGAGCTTGTGCTCGATTTGGCATACAATGCCCCATAAAGCTACCATCAGTGCTTCTGTCTGCATTAAATGCCTCAACCAGTTGTCCTTCCGAACGTAGTAAGCTAGTTGAATCATAACCTTGACTAAAATCGATTAAACGTAAATCATCGATATAACTTCTAAAGTCTTCTTGTTCTTCAAAGTTTGACATTTTTTTGTGAAACAAAGCCATGCTAACCATACTAGTTTGGTTGAAATACCACTCAAATGAAAAATCTAAGTTATTAGATTCTTGTGGCATTAGTTTAGGGTTAGATAACGATACATTATGATTTCTAGGACTTCCCCAAGCATCTTCAAACATTTTAAAACCAGGGTTCAATGAATCAATTCTTGGACGTGACATGGTTTTAGAAGCCGAAAAACGTGCGATCATTTCGTCAGATATTGCCCAATTTACATTTAAACTAGGTAAATACATGTCATAGGTATTATCACCTGTGGTTGCAAATGAAGGCTTAGATCTGTTATCAGATGAAGACGCAATGTTATCGTCTGTCAGTGTTGAACGAACACCATCAAAAAAGTGAAAGTTTTTAGATGTACTAATATCAGCATGACGCGCCAAATTAACCCAAGAGGAACTAGCTGAAGGATCTCCATTGTAGGTATCTGTGTACGGGTCGTAACATACATCACCTGGTTGCATACTTGCTGGTAATGGTACGTCATCTGTGTATACGTCTGTTCCGTCTAAATGCTTTGATGTACCATTTAGATTCCAGCCATAACCATCGAATCTATGATAGATATATGCTTCAGGAGCAGGGTTTTCCGGTAATGTGTACGTATTTCCATTAATGTCAGTGTATGGTCCTTCTAACGCAACAGGTTCTATACCCCCACCACATAATGGATTTTTGTTATTTCTCACTTGTAACATGTAAAAAGGATCAAATATTCGGTGTGAATTTAAAGGGTCAGTCATAAACTCAGCACTTGAATAACCGTAAGAGTCTACATCCGTTTTTACATAACGTACGCCTATATCGCCCGTTAAATTATCGGCTAGTTCAAACTTAAATTTTAAGTAGGCTGCCGAATTTTTAAGTGAAACACCACGTGTCCCAGAGTTATCAACTAATTGTTCAGCATTTACTGAGCCTAAGGCTTGCTCTAAAGCAAGAACAGGATCAACTAAAGGCCAGCCACTAGTGATTGAGTCTGAGTTAGGGTTGTTACCATAGCCAATATTGGCTAAAAAATTATCTACTGGGAAAGGCTCAGATGATGCTACCTCAGAGCCGCGTATGTCATTGATTGCACCATTTGGTCGTAAAGTACGAGTACCAATTGCGACACCATCATTGTCAAAAATAGTAATACTTGTACCTTGAAGCACTGATTCAAAGCGTTTAGATACGATACTTATGTCCTTGTCGCGCTCCGAATATTTTGCCCCAAATTCAATTTTTGTTATTGGCCCTAAATCAAGTTCCCAGTCAACATCAATAAAGCCAGTTTTTTGTTCATCTTTTATGTCTGTAACGTTACGCCCTAAATAGCCAATATGTGTAGTTGCTCGGTCCCTTGGGTTAAAGCCAGTTGCTGCAAAATTATCACCATCATCAGCTACATTACCTTCATATGCTATGCTATCACCGTATTGGAATTCACACTTACCACCAAGGCAGTCGTAACCTACAGGTTGGATACCTGTAACAGGCGTACCATAAGCGCCCGCCTTAGATAAAGCTGAAGCTGGAATTGAATTCCATGTAGCCATATTGATAAAAGTTGACGGAACTGAAACTTCTGTTGTTTTAGCGGTATTTATACCAACATCAACTTTAATAGAGTCAGTGATATATTGACTCAGGCTAAGTTGTAATGTGGAATTTTCAACATCGCTTCCACCGAAATTTGAGTTGTAACCACCATCACCAAAACGCCCCAGCTGTTTTACCAATGTGTGGTTATTGTCTACTACCCACCAATCTTCTTGTGGATCTGAAAAAGGCGGAACCCACTTACCGTAGGTAGGAGATACATGGTGTTCGATACCTTCTTGAAAATTAGGTTGATCTGAACGTGGGCGAATAAATACCCCGTGCGACACGTTAACGCGCTCTTGTTTACTGTAGTTTGCATCAAACGAAATGTCAGTAGAATCTGTTGGTCGGAATTGTAAAACTACACTTCCACCATGACGATTTCTTTCATCTAAATTTAAGTCGTACTGTAAATTACTATATGAAATAGCACGGGTGTTAGTTAAAAGGTTACCATCCAAATCTTTCGCTCTTGCTACATCAATTGCTTGAATTTGGCCTGGTCCAATAAAAAATGAATCACGACGCGTTTTTTGCGTTTCTTTAAACGCAGTTACTGCTAAACCTAATGTATCATCTAAAAATGTTTCAGTTAAAGTGCCTGATATTTTGTAGTCACCTTCTTCTGAATAATCGTTGTACCTTGCTTGAGAAGTAAAGGTACGGATGTTTTCAGATTGTTCTAATGGTTTAAGTGTTGACAAGTTAATAGTTGCACCTAGTGCCCCTTCGTCATGGTCTGCACTTGGAGTTTTTACAACCTCAATTTTAGATAAAATATCAGCAGAATAGCTTGATAAATCAACCGACTGACTCGTATCATTACTCGTAAGCTGTACCCCATTTAGGGTGATAATATTTTGATCCGGGTTTGCACCGCGTACGGAAATCTTTGTTCCTTCTCCATTTTCAGTTTGAACAGATACACCTGTAACACGTGAAAGTGCATCCGCAATGTTTTGGTCTGTTGATTTTCCGATATCTTCAGCGAATATTGAATCAGTAACGTTTGATGAATAACGTTTATTATTCATCGATTTTAATACACTGCCTCGATATCCAGTTATTTCAATAGTTTCAATTGTTTCGACTGGATCTTTTTCTTCTTGTTCAGGCTTTTTATTTTCAGCTGCAAAAGTTTGCATACAGCAACTTGAAATAATTGCTAATGACAGTGCATTTAGCTTAAAGCGATCTCGTCTTGTTTTCATGCCATACCCCCCATAAAGGATGTTCTTAAAATAGTTTCTCCTTGCAACAAAATGACAATAGTAAAATGTTAACAAAAATTACAAGGCAAATTCATTCTATTAACAAAAATGATACAAGTAAACACCTTTATCATCGCTTAATTTTCAACCTATTATTTACGAAAAAATAACTACCCACACAAAATAAAATAATAAATAAATAAAATCAGCATCTTACATAAATCAAAAAACAATAAAAACAAACACAAATACCACAAAAAAATAATTATGATATCGATAACACTTCCCCTAAATCTTGATATCGATATCATAATTATTATTTAATCCGAGTATCAGGAGAAACTTAATGAAGGAAAATGGTGAATGACTTTTGGAACTTTTTGCGTTGTGATTAGAGAACGAATTAACAATCTAGCACCGTATATTATCGATGTTAAATTGTTAATTTTAAAATATAATCCGAGATGTATTCTTTAGATATTTTGAAATAAATGACAATATTGTTTATTTATTTTATTTATTTGGGTGATTTCTGAATTTAACTTAGCTGAAACTTGTTTGTCTAATTTATTCGCATAAACACCTACGCCTGCCAACATAGCGTGCCAAGACATAGAGCTATAATAATTTGTGATGCTTTGATTTTCTAATTCTGCTCGCAAATCTTCGCCTGATATCCAAGTGTGCATGATACGTTGCAATGATTCAGATATATTTTGGATATTTCTAGCATCTTTCCAATACTGAGAGTCATGGCGAGAGTTTGATAGATAATGTAGTAATACATAATCTTTAATTCGATCAAAACCGAAATTAGTTTGTTCATTATAAAAACTTTGATATTGATTTGTGAAATTTCCTTTCTCAAAATAATGGATAAATTGTTCTATAGTATTTTGTATAAGGTGAAGACCTGTTGCTTCTAACGGTTCGACAAAGCCTTGAGATAAACCTACAGCCAAACAGTTTTTATACCAATGCTGAGTTAGACGACCAATTCGCATTTTTAAATGTTTAGCTTCAACATCATGCACTTTACCAGCTAATTTAGCTCTTAGTTCCTGCTCTGCTGATTCAGCAGACTGATGCGATGAACTATAAACATAACCATTTCCAATTCTATTACGTAATGGTATGCGCCAGGCCCAGCCGTTACTGAACGCTGTCGATACCGTTTGAGACATTTCTTTACTGTTCCTTTTTGAAGGTAAAGCGATTGCAGAATCATTGAGTAGTTCTTTAGAATAACTATGAAAAGGCACTCCAAGAGTTTTATTTATTAATAAGGATTTAAAACCAGTGCAATCAATAAAAATATCACCTTCAATTGTTTGTTGATCATCTAAGTCTAACTTTTCGATATCACCGGCAAGATCCGTTTTTACTTTTTGCACATGACTTGAAATGTGCCTAACACCAAAGCTTTGAGCATTCTTTTTAAGCATTTGAGCAAGTAAACTTGAGTCAAAATGATATCCGTATAAATTTGTAGCTGTTGATTGTTTTTGTAGCTTTGAAATTTTAAATTGTTTAGTCAGCTCAGTGACAACAAAGAAATTATCTGGATGTGCATGAATATTGTAACCATTCCTGCGTAATATAGTACTGTGCTCAAAAGCCGTAAGGTTTTCTTTATCAAAGTCAGAATGAAATGGATGAAAGTATTGTTGATAGCCTGGCACTGTTGACCAATGACTAAATAATATCCCATTTTTATACGTTGCATTACACTTAGGCATCCACTCATTTTCATCAATACCTAATTGTTTAAAGAATCGTTTTAAATATGGTGTTGAACCTTCTCCAACTCCTATAGTTGCAATGCTTGGCGATTCGATCAACGTAATATTGGCTTTATTTCGCCACTTGGTTGCAAATAAATTGGCGGCCATCCAACCGGCAGTTCCTCCACCTACGATCACGATTTTCATGGTCTTAAACATATTTTTGGCTAATTAATCTAATAGAGTCTATCTATTATGAATATCTCATTGTGGAATTTAGTTCAATGTAAAATTTATTTTTCTAAAGTTCACTTGCCATTATGAACTTGTAATGTAATACCTATCTTTTTTTGACCTTCTCCATATTATTCCATTGTATTTTCACTTTTATCCTTAACTAAATAATAGATATATTAAACTTCTTTCATATCTTAAAGTGTAAATTTTAATAGAAACTATTCCTGCTAATTTACGCATATAGCTAGCAAAAATAGTCACATAAAAAATCGTTGATAAGGAAAAACATGCTGGGTAATTCATTAGAAACACATAGCTTACAGTTTTTCCGAAATACTAAACATGAATCAAGTTAACAGTCTTATTTGGCAATACACTATTTGTTGTTAAAAATTTAATTGCAATTGTTTCACTCCTTTTTAGTTTACTGTATATTGTTAACTAATATTTAAATTTAATTATTATAATTTATAGGTAAACAAATAAAATGAGAATACCTAAACTACCTTTAACACCTATCATATTAGCCGCAAGTTTATTATCTGGTTGTACAATAACTCAGCAATATTCAGCAGAAAATGATGATTGGTCGGCTATTCCACTGCCTGCCAATATCCAAGCAAAGGGGCAATGGCAACTTAAACAAAATAATAGTGATAACTTTAATTATGTTGGTAAAAGCGAAGCGTTTTATCAAAAATGGCACGACAACCATATAAGAGGTTGGTTAGGGCCTGGCGCCACATATTTCAGCGCTGAACATAGCGATGTTAAAAACGGCTTATTAGTATTAAGTGCAAGCCCTGTCCCCACCCACAAACAAGGAAAAACAATCGATTACGGAAATTTTAAATCTAAAAAAACGATTTATGCCGGTTTTGTTACCGCAAAAGAAAACATTGAATACCCGGTATATGTTGAAGCTAGTTTAAAAATTTCTCAGTTAGCATTGGCAAACAATTTTTGGATGTTAAGTGACGATGACCGTAATGAAATTGATGTTACCGAAACATATGGTAATACAGTTAAGTCCGCCTCACATATGTCTTCTAACTATCACATATTCAAACGTGATCCAAAAACCAATGACATGCTAGGTGATTATGGCCATAAACAAGGCTTTCATGAAACACCTGATAAAGCAGTATTTTATCAAAACTTTCATCGTTTTGGCTTTTATTGGCAAAGCCCAACTTATATGGAGTTTTATTTAGATGGCAAATTAGTCAGAACATTATCAACGGACGATGATTTAAACGATCCGGAAGGTAAATTTATGGATCGGGCTATGCGCATAATTTTTGATATGGAAGATCACGTTTGGCGTGCTAGAAAAGGAATTACTCCTAACACTGCGGAACTAAACGATAAGAGTAAAAACCGTATGTATGTTGATTGGATAAGAACTTACAAGCCAGCTAAATAATATATAAAGCTAAAAACACACAATGAACGATGCCTGTTTCAAAAAATAATGAGACGGCATCCTGTTCCAACAACTTGTCATGTAAATAACGTTAATAATTTCATCTGTTTTCCTTGACCCCTTTAGCAATACGATTGTTTTGCAAATTCCAACCTGACGATCTGGCTTGTGCTAATGACGATAATAGAGCTAAGCTAGCCACGATAAATGAAGTTAACTTCATGGATTAAATACCTTAAGTATGAATAATTAATACTTGCTCTACAATTGTCACTAGATATCGGGCTACGGAGAATATGCTAATTCTAGTAATTAGACTGGGAGCAGCTGCTGTTTTTTCTCATGCTCTTCATTAGACAAACCATTTTTGATATATCTTCTTATCATTTCAAGATTTTCACACCTATATATAATCTTAAAATCCGTATTAATGCTAATATCTATTTTGCTCACCCCGTAAATTACTAACAAAAACAATAATTCACTAATAAATTAAAGCGTTTTGCTAATAAATGTGATATTTTTCATCGTATAGCTAACGCTAGATTATAAAAATATTGTTCACAATTTTATGAACCATTCAAATGAGCTAAACCATGATAAGAATAATCAGTAGACCTTTACTATATATAACCCTTTGTTTACAGCTAGGCTGTAATTCTCCGACTGACAGTGAAGATGTACATTCAGCTAATTCATCAGAAAAACCAAGTAAAACTGACAATTCAAAAGGTCATAAACATGGCGACGGATACAAAAAAAATCTAGATAAAATTGTTGGTCTTTCGCCACAAGCATCTCATGAAAAAATAGTAGTTCAAGATGGTTTTATAACAGAGCTTGTAGCTCATGAACCAACAATTGAAGAACCCGTATTAATGACCTTTGATGGTAAAGGCCGAATGTATGTCGCTGAAATGCTGACTTATATGCAAGATGCAGACGGTACAGGGCAAATGACCCCTGTAAGTCGTATTAAGCGACTTGAAGATACTAATAACGATGGTGTAGTTGATAGTTATACGGTATTTGCTGAAAACTTACTTTTACCTCGCATGATTTTGCCACTTGAAGATGGAAAAATATTAGCCCGAGAAACCAACACCTTTGATTTATTATTAATTGAAGATCTAGATGGTGATGGTATATCAGATAAACGCACCACCATTTTTGAAGGTGGCCCTCGCGGCGGTAATTTAGAACACCAGCCAAGCGGTTTAATTTGGGGAATTGATAACTGGTTATATGTTACTTATAGCAATCACCGCTTCCGAATAAAAAATGGCAAAATAACACGTCAAGAAATACTCTTCGGCGGAGGACAATGGGGTCTTGGGCAAGATGAAACTGGACGTTTTTATTATTCTTCCGCTGGTGGAGAAAACCCTGTATTCGGCTTTCAGTTTCCGAGTGTTTACGGGATAATTCCTATTAATGGTGAAACAACTGAAGGTTTTAACGAAGTATTTCCGATTGAAACAACGCCTGATGTACAAGGTGGTCCCAAACGCTTAAGAGAAGATAAAACCTTAAATCACATTACGGGTATTGCCGGTCAAAATATTTACTTAGGCGATAAACTCCCAGAGTTATATGGAAACTATATTGCACCTGAACCTGTAGGCAACTTAATTCGCCGCGCTGAAGTAGTACGTAAAGATGGTTATACCACGATTAGCCATCCTTACCAGGCAGAACGTAAAGAATTTATTGCATCAACTGACACAGCATTTCGCCCAGTTTGGAGTGAAACAGGCCCAGACGGCACACTTTATATTGTTGATATGTATCGTGGGATTATTCAAGAAGGAAACTGGACTAAAAAAGGTTCATTTCTAAGAAAGGTAATCGATAAATTTGGCTTAGCTGATATCATTGGAGGTGGTCGAATTTACCGCATAACTAAGCCAGAAATCAAATTAGGCGCAAAGCCTAATATGTACGCCGAAACCCCCATTGAATTAACCAAACACTTATCACATGCAAATCATTGGTGGCGTATTAATGCGCAAAAATTCATTGTGCTTTCACAAGACAAATCAGTAGTACCAGAACTTAAAAATATAGTTAAAAACCATAAAAATAGCCATGCACGTTTACATGCGCTTTGGACATTAGAAGGACTAGAGATAATCGATAGAGACTTATTAGTATCAGCTTTTTCTGACACTGATAGTAATGTCCGTACCGCAGCCTTAAGAATATCTGAGCAGTTAGTCAGTAAGTCAGATAAGAGTATCATTGATGTTTGGCAATCACTGATCTCAACAGCTGATATTGAACTAGCACAGCAAATCTTCTTATCTACCTTCTATGTTGATACGCCAACTACACAGCAAAGCAAAATCCGTAAACAAATTTTGGCTAAATATCCTGAGCATAAAAGCATAGCAGCGATTAATCAGGCGATTTCATATCAAATAAAGGAAAAAGAAAAATCCATCGCTTTAGCTAAAGGCAACAAAGAATTAGCAATATCATTAAAGCGTGGCGCGCAAAACTACAATTCATTATGTGCAAGTTGTCATGGCAAAGACGGAAAAGGCACACCTGCAGGTGAACAGTTAATTGCACCATCATTTCATAATAATGATCGTGTTAATGGTAATTTAGCCAGTCTTGGCAGTATTGTTATACATGGCTTAACGGGGCCTATTGAAGAAAAAAATTATGTTGGTGGCATAATGGCTTCAATCGCATCAAATGACGACCAATGGATAGCTGATGTATTAACCTATATTAGAAATAATTTTAATAACAAAGCTTCCATGGTTACCGCAAATCACATTAAAACACTTAAAGCCTTAAACAAAAGAAATACTCCATGGACAATAAGTGAATTAAACCAAACCTACGGGAATGAATTAACCAATAAAACTCAATGGAAATTTAGCGCTAGCCATAATCCTAAAAATTTCGACGCTTTGATCGATGGCAAAGCAGATTGGGCTAAATGGGGAAGCGAAAGTTTACAAGAAATAGGTATGTGGTTGCAGGTGGAGTTGCCCGATGTTTATCAAATTTCACAAGTTGTGATGGAATGTAACAAGTGGAAAAATCACTGTGCTAACGCTTTCGATTTAACATTTTCTATCGACGGTAAAAATTGGACAACCGTTGACTCAAATATTGAAAAAAGCGCAACTCGAGTAAGTGAAACGCTAGGTCAACAAGCTAAGTTTATTAAATTCACTCTTAAAAATGGTAGTTCTAAAGTGGCTTGGGCAGTCACTGAATTGAATATATTTGGTAGTCCAATAGAGTAACTTTATATATGTAAACGTATTTAAGGACAGGACGTCAAAATCTTCAACAACTACTGTAGATAAACATATTACTGAAGTGGCATAGTTAATTTGGCCACCTACTTAGAGGTGTTATCATGCACCTCAGTAAACGTTAGGTGACACAATGACTAAACCAAGAAAACCCAATTTCAGTCCAGAATTTAGATTAGAAACAGCA
>NZ_JBQMWH010000024.1:0-24173 GCF_053470345.1 Thalassotalea agariperforans
GAGTGTAATTGACGGAACTGTTTTAACTCATCAATCGGTAAATCATAACCTGATAAATGTAATAGAGAGTAAATTAGCATCGAACCATGGCCGTTTGATAATACAAAGCGGTCGCGGTTAGCAAAGTCAGGATTGGTTGGGTTATGTTGTAAAAAATCACCCCATAAAACTTCAGCAATATCTGCCATGCCCATAGGGGCACCCGGGTGACCTGATTTAGCTTTTTGCACTGCATCCATGCTTAAAGCACGAATTGCGTTAGCGCGATCTTGACGTGACGCCATAACTTCTCCTGAATATGTAATTGAATTTAAAACGTTTATTAAACTATTTAATCTGAATGATAACTTAGATTAAAATAAATGTAAGATGGTAAGGCCAATTATACCTTGGCTAATTTAAGGTTTAAAGTAATTAAAGCAAACTTAAAATTTGAGCGTGTAGTTTAGAGAGTTAGTAATACCAACACATTAAAACCGAATAATGTATGTTACTGAAAAATAATAAAAAATCGCTTATAGCAACACAGCTTATACAATAAAGCCGCATGCTAAAAGCGAATATTATCAGAAAATTAGAACAGGGTGGTTAATCAACTTTTCGTTTTTTACCACTTTCAGCACGTTTTTTATTTTCTGTTTGAACATAAACTGTATCCGTTGTTGCCATACTGGCATGGCCAAGATCTTCGGAAATGTCTTTAAGAGGGCGACCACGTTCAATTTCCATACTAGCGCCAGTATGTCTGAGCCAGTGAGCCGAAGCTTCTTTGAGTTTTAATGCTTTATCAGCACCGACAGAAACTCGCATATTTTCATAAGCTTGGTCAAAAACGGTTTGCACAATACGGCGTAAATGACGAGCAGTCATACCACCTTGGCCACGAACTTTTTCAACCAATACAGAATTTTCATTACTTGCCGGTAAGCCAATTAAACCCCGAGATGCTCGATATCGTTCTAAAAAGGGTAAAAAATCAAGGGGCACTGTGATATCACGCAGTTTACGGCTTTTACCAAATACTTTAAGCCACCAGTTTTCGTCATCATCTTGCCAAAAATGTCCCATAGTTGGTGACCAAGTTGGGCGCTCAGATAGCTCTGAAATTCTTAAAAATAGAGTTTTTAATGACGCTATTACAAATAAATTACGTTCAAACACCGGATCTTCATCCGCCATTTCAACGGCTGTATCAAGAACATATTGCCATTGGCTTGTAGTTAATCGTTTAATTTCTTTAACTTGTGAGTCAATAATAAAATGACGACAGTCTTTTTTAGCAATTTGTGCAGGATTTCCCATACAAATATCTTCAGCCATTAAGTGATTGTAAAAGACAATTAATGCTGTAAACATTGATGAAAGCGTTTGCTGAGATGGTCGATATTTTTTCTTATCAACAACAAAATTGGCTTTTAAACTTTTAGGCGCTTGGATCTTAAATGGAAACCAATGAATATTGGCAGCCGAATAACCATTAGTAATTATAAAACGTTCTTGGTTTGATGTACCAATCCAAGTTACTGGTGGCTGCCAACAAAAATCGGCATATTCGAGTAAATCAGATTTACGTAATTGATCTATGGGTTTTTGTTTAACGATAAATGACCACAAAAGAAAACGTTCAACGTCATTTCTAAATCTGTCATATGTATGAGTAGATTTATTACGGCCGATATAAATAAGAAATAATTTTCCCCAATTAAATTGTTCAAGCCACCAAGGTTCGTTATCAGAAAAAATTTTGGCTAACTCAGGATAATCTTCAAGATCAAATTCACACAAATCAATATATGGCGGATACAAAGGAACCGGTTTAGTAAGCGACATTAACTTAATACCTTAAAACAGATAAATAACAGCAAATATAAAAACGCATAATTTTTTTAATTTTAGCGAGTCAATATAGATAAAAGCTAGTTTAATTGATTATATATACTAAGTCCAATACTGAAGAGTATCGGACATAACAAAGGTTGTTATCTATAGGGTGGTTATCCCTGTTATTTTATATATCCTACTATATTAGGCTTTTTAATCATTTAAAGCCGTAAACAGCAATATGCTAAATTTGATATCTTAAGAAGTATTAAAAATATCAATGAGTAAATTAGTTAGCTTGGTATTTAAAAGTGTTAACTATTTATTAAACTTAAACTTAAACTTATGCTTTGCTTACATATAATTTTTATTCATGTCAGCAATCTAGTTTGCACGCAAAGCATGAAAATAAAATTAAAACCTTGAATCATTTTCACAAGGAATGCCATCAAAATCACCATCCATTTTAGTATCAGGACAATATTGATTAAAATATTCTGCTTCAGCCCTTGAGTTCATTTGACTGCAATGTTGGCGTCCATCACAAGTAAATTTTTGTGCTGGTATTGATTTAACCTTTACTGGTATTAGCTGTGTTTTATTTATGTCTTTATCTGTTAAGTTGGCTCGTTGAAAAATAAACGCAGCTAGAATAACGACCAATACAATATAAATGAAAATTTTGTTCAATTTAAGCTGATTACGCTTGTTTGATTTAAATGGCGTACTCGTTTTTACACCTTCAATTCTAGCTTTAACCGCTCGACTCTTTCCATTATGTTGTTCTATGTCGAAATGAATAAAATCACCTTGTTTAGGCTTTCTATTCATATGTTTAAGTGCAGAAATGTGTATAAAAGTATCACTTTTTAATTCTTCACAGTTGATAAAACCAAAGCCTTTATCATCATTCCATTGTATTAATTGACCTCGATACATTTTTAACCTTATATAAAGTTTTAATATTAAATCACTTTATAATATTCACTTAAGCCCGTTAAAATATTTGTAGTAGCAACTGAAGTTAAAATTAATCCCATTACTCTACTGATAACACTAGCACCACTAGTGCCGACTAAACGATTAATCCCCCCTGCTAACAACATAAGTATGTAAGTTAACAACAATACTGAAAGCATAACTAAAGCAGTTTGCATTTGTTCCCATAGGGTATAAACCGAATTTTTTGTTAATAACACCGCAGCTAACATGGCACCAGGGCTAGCAATTGATGGAACGGCTAGTGGAAAAATAGCGGTTTCTTTATGCGAGGCTTTTAATAGCTGAATTTCTTCATCAGGTTTACTATCACCAAAGATCATATTTAAAGCAAAAAGGAATAGTACAATGCCGCCAGATATTTGAAACGCTGGTAATGGTATAGAAAGCGCGGTAAGTACAAGTTCGCCAACCACTAAGAAAAATAACAATATACAAGCTGAAACAAACGTTGCAAGCAATGCCACACGGCGTTTGGTTTTTTGATCGAATTGATCAGTTACTGCAATAAAAACAGGTACCGTGCCTATGGGATCGATAACGGCAAAAAAGGTGATAAACACAGCGATAAAATCTATCATTACTATTAAGCTCCTTAATGAAAAACTCTTTGTTTGTTCATTAATTCTAAGTGGTCAAAGGCCATTTTTTTGAAATATAAATGGCGAGGTATTATATTTTACAATCTGTTTTTTGAACGATTTAAATAACAATATTATCAAGGATTAATTAATCTTGTAATGCTATTTCTGCCATTTTTATTGTGCTTTCAAAAGATTCTGCACCAGCGATAAATAAGCCATTATGACAAAACATGGCATCGTTAATACCGGTAACTGTTTGTAATTCTTGATCTGACAAACCTGCCCAGGGTTTAGGTAAAGGTTTTCTGTCTTCAAATGAACCTGGTTCAACTGGTACGGTTTGTATACGCCATTGCCCCGTTGGTGATGGGTAAACCATATATAATGCGGTTTCAGATAAGGCATGAACGGTTGTTTTCCACGGAACGTATTTTTCTAACACGATCACACGAGGATCTTTGGCATTGGTTATTGCTTGCGCCACTATTTCTTTAGCGCTAATACCGCCCTTAACTGTTGTAATAAAACGTGTTAACACACGTAATGCAAATTCAACAGCTTCATCAAAACAGCGATCAAAATCACTATTTTCTTGCCATGTAGGATTAAACATTGAAATGGTTTGGCTTAAGCTTACCCCTTCAGCAACACCTTCAACATAGCCACAGTCAATGGCATCAATTGTTGAAACTAATTGAGCGTCAACTGATTTAGCCACTTCTTCATGGCCTTGGCATATTTCAATGCCATATTTTTGCCAAATTAAGCCAAATGAAGAATACGGAATACCATTGTCACGAGCTCCGGCTCCACCTCGTTGATGGTGATCAAAGCGCCCTGCGTCTGCATCATATTCTCCACCTACATCGATCACAATATCAGCTTTAGCAATCTGGTCTAAGTCACGGGTTCTAATTAACTTAAAACTCGGAAAAATAATCTTTAAAGCGGCGACGCTAAAAACATCATCTGCGTGAAAGTTACCATTGTGCGTTGCTATTGTTAGATCAGTCATTGTAATTTTGCCATGTTAAATAAGAAATGGAGAAAGTAAAAACACGTTCAATGAGATTATACCTTTAATCAAGCAATAATACTGGTGCAATATCTCGAGTATTATTGCCAAATATAGGATGGCTGTTTAACTTTAGAACAATATTTCAACACAAAGAGTCCTCGCTTGGTATAACCAAGCATGCTGTTTAAGTTGAAAGTAAAGCTGCGGGTTTAATAAAGAGTGTTAATTTTCAGATAACCATTCGTGTGCTGTTTGGTGTGATTTAACAAATCGCACTTTAAAACCTAACTCTTCATCGGTTAACATATCTAACTGTTCTTTTAGTAATTCATTATTATTTATGATGTAAATAACAGCATAAATGCCAGCCCGTTTTAAGCGATAAACGTTCGATTTAACACTGTTTTGAAAACCAATGGTTCCTATATCAAGGTAAGTTGTATCAATTATCAGCGAACAAGCGATTAGATTGTTTGAAAGAATTAATTTTTCAATTTCTGTAAAAAACTCTAATGTAATAATTGAGTCCCAAGAACCTGAAACACTGACATTTATTATATTATCTTGCAAACTTAACTGATAGTTAGCCGCTTTAATTAAGGGGAGTTGACTTTGTTTAGCAATAAATTCGCTAATTTCATTACTTGGTATGGGTTTAGAGATCAAATAACCTTGCAAGTAATCACAGCCGTGTTGAAATAACCAACTAGCTTGCGCTTTAGTTTCAACGCCTTCGGCGACAAGTTCTAAATTCATACCTTTAGCGAGCCCAATAATCGATTTAGCAATACAAATGTCATTTTCATTGTCAGGTAAACCATCCACAAAACTTTTGTCTATTTTTAGTTTTGATACTTGTAAGTTTTTTAACCGAGACAATGAAGAGTAGCCGGTACCAAAATCATCAATCGATAAATCAATACCTAAGTTAATTAAACTCTCTATTTGTTTTGATAAGGCTTTAGAGTCTCCGGCCATTAACTCTTCTACGATCTCGAATTCAATTAATGACGGAGAAATTTGATACTGCTCTATATAGCTTTTCACTTGATTAATTAAATTAGGAGAAAATAATTGCTCAGATGATATATTGACTGAAATTTTATTTATTTTAACGCCTTTATCTAAAAACATCCGAAGATCTTGAAATGCTCGCTCTAACACAACATCACCAAGTTCTTTCATTAAACCTAAACGCTGGGCTACCGGCAAAATAACAAATGGGCTGATCACTCCTTTTGTTGGATGTACCCATCGCACCAGAGACTCTAATGAAATACCTACTGTTTGATAATTAGATTTTACAATTGGCTGATAATACGGGGTTATTTGTGCGTTGTTTAACGCTTCAATAAATTCTTTTTCTAAAGCGATTTCGTCTTGATAACTTCTTGACCAGTCAGCATCATAATAACAAACACTACCGTAAGCTTCTTCTTTGGCTTTTTTTAAAGCAAGCTCGGCTTTACGAATAGGATCTTCAATAGCAAGTGTGTTTATATTACTAATATAAACTCCCAAACAAGCAGAAATTAAAATCATTTCATTCGTGGGAGTTTTAAGCTCTTCGATAAACTGCTGCTGTATTTGAACGGTTAAGCGCTGAACACTCTTTTCATCAATTACTTTTGATAACCACAAGGCAAAGACATCACCGGCAACCCGAGCGAGTTTAAAATCAATTTCAGCGGTAATGTTGTCTAATCTAAAAGCAATTTCGCAAAGCACTTTATTGGCAAAATTATAACCAAACCTGTCATTGATATTTGTAAAACCATCAAGCCCAACAAGAATAACGGCACAGTTATTTTTATGTAACTTACGAGTAACCGCTTGCTTAATTCTTTTTTGAAAAAATAAGCGGTTTTCTATATTTGTTAAAGGATCTATTTTTTCTAAATAACTTAATTTTTGTTTTTCTAAAAACCAATTTGCTTGTGCATAAATAAGTGAAATGTTATCGGCTACTGATACAGAATAAGAAATCTCTGCCATATCCCAATTATGTTGGGTTGTTTGTTCAATACAAATAAGGCCGATTAAACCGCCTTCACTAAATATTGGGACATCGAGCATCGACATAATATTTAGCGGTTTTAGGTAGCTTTCCAGAAACTCATTAGTTCTTTGATCAGTTCTAGCATCGTCGGCGTTGATAACCCGATTTTTTTTTAACGCCTTGAAATAATTGGGGTATAACTTTTCTTCAAGTTCAAAGCCGGTTTCAAAACTATCATTAGCATGGTTATATAAGTTTTGGCATATGATACTTTGTTTATTATCACTAAATAACCAGACACTCACTCTAGCTACATTTAGCTGACGACAACAAGATTTAAGTATATTTTTTATTTTAAAATTAACATCTTGCTCTAAACTGCCATTTTGGATACTTAATCCAATTAGAGATTGTTGTAACACTAAAAATTTATTTACTAAGTCCATGATAGTCTCATAAAAATTCTACTTTATTGATAATAGCAAGATAATTAATTTTTTCCATATTCCTCTAAATATGCTTGTTTTTCATTAATAAACAAGAATTCAAGCGGCTAAATTTAATGTTCAAATAAGCCTGCTTGTTATATTTCACTTATGCTATTTTTGTGATCGGTCTTCTTTATTTTCTTTTGTCGCAGAAAACTGTTTTTTATAGTTAATATTGGCACTAATTTCATCACCGCTGATCGCTTCAAATGAAATGTTAGGTGAAAGTTTATATTCTATTATCCACCCTGCTTGTACTTGGTTTTCTGAATCGATAATTGTGCCATAGCCAACATTTAAACGATCATTAACTTTTGCCGCTAAATCAATACGTGTACCATCATTGATGCTCTTACTGGTTACTTCTAAATTATTAATGCCTAAGGTTGCACCAATTTTTTGGGCGAGTTTATTTGCGCCTTCAACCCCTAAACCAATGGCAGCACTTGATAACGCATTACCTTCATTTTTAGATAATGAGTCAATGTTTCGACCGGTGATCAGCAAAGATAAAATGTTTTCATCAGCCATTGTTGGCTCAGAAAATAACATTAAACGAGGAGCATTTACCGTTCCATCAGCAATAATACCTACTTTTACCTCATCAATTGTGCGTACCGCTTTAAATTGAATACCTGGGTTTTCAGCTGAGCCTAAAAACAAAAGTTGTCCTTGTTCAATGGTTAGTACTTGTTTATAAGCTTCAAACTTCCCGTTTTTGAGATCTAAACGGCCATTTACTTTCACTGGCTCGCCAGATTGTAATGACGAATTGAGTTTACCTTGGATGTCACTTTGCACACCAAAACCACTAATTTTAACTTTTTCACCAGCTTCTACTGTTAAATCAATGTTATAACTTAACGCTGAGCTCTCAACTTGGCTTTCACCAATTATTTGTTGATCTTCAGATACACTGACTGCTTGTTTAGGTAACGAAGTAATTTTAATGTTTGCCTGATCAATAATAACTTTTCCGTTAACATTTAAATGATTATTTTGATAATTAGCTGTTAACTTAGGCGAAGCGATCACATTGTTATCTTTACTGTTAATTAAGGTAACTTGGTGTCCGTCAATGGCTAAATTGGCTTGTATTGGGTTTGATATTTTCACATTACCGGCTACAGCAAGCTGGCCTTGTAGATTATTGAGTTCGCCTACTAAGTTAATGTTATCTTGCGCGCTGGTTAGGTTGATTTTACTGTCGCGAATATCAATACCAATTTCTTCCATAACAAAATGTTTGATCGCTAACTCCCCTTCACCATCAATTAAGGGTTGGTTTAATAAACCACTCACAACAAAATTTTGCTGTAACCTTAAATCAATTTTATCAATTTGGCTTTGCCATTGTTTTAACCAGTCAAATTCTTGTAACGATAAAGAAATAGCGCCGTTAATTTTAGCGGTCGCTAGCATCGGCCAATCACTGGTAAATTCAGCATTAATGATATCATCTTTAGGCAATTGCATCGTTAAGCGGTTGCTAATTCGGTTTTTTTCTAAACGACTGGTTAAATTTAACTGTTCAATGGTTAAGGTAACTGGCTCGGTAATATCTGCATTTTTATTCTCGTTAGTTTGTACTTGTTCAATATTTGAATGTGGTAAAATCCAACGTATATTAGGCTGCTCTAGGCCTAATTCCATAACAAAATCATCAGTGTTAAATGTATTGTTCATGGCAATATTAAGCTTGCCTTTAGGAATGTTAAGAACAGAGCGCCAATCCGGCAATACTAATTCACCGTCAATTGACTGCCAAGCAAGTGTAGTCTGTGTTAGTTCGTTAGATGAATGTTGAGCGTTATTAACTAAATGACTTGCTAAGACTAAATCTTTGGCATGAATTTCGGTTTCTTTAAATTTAACCATAAAGTCAGCACTGGTTAAGTCGCCGTCACTCTTTGTAATTTGCTGTCCGCTACCCGCTAAATCAATTTTGCCATTAAAAACCGCCTGTATATCATCAGGTAAACTCGATTGGTTTAGCCACGACTTTGCTTGTGCTAAAACAGGTGATATTGCCCACTGGTTAAATAACAACTCGGTTTGCCAATTACCTTGTTTATGGTGTCCACTGGCACAAAAATTACCATTTTGTTGTATTTGTTGATGAGTGAATTCTGTACCAATACAAAGGGCATCAGCTTGTTGCTCTAGGGTATTAAGGTGTAAATTATTGGCGGTTATTTTATAAACTTGCCCTTTAAGTGGTAATTGTGCCTTGAGCTTAGTTAACTGCCAGCTGACTTTATCTAACGTTTGCGCAAAGGTATTTTTATCGTTGGCTTGTTTAGTAACCGAGCTATTATGCGAAGTAAGCCCATTGATAAGCTTATCAAAATTAGCAAGTTCGCCTGTAACCTGTAAATGCGCTTTGTTTTCTTTTTCTTCAGTTAAGTTAAGTAATTGACTAGTTTTTGCCATTAATGAAATTTCATGTTTTTGCGGCGAACCTGAAATAGTGAATGAGGGAGAACTTAAATTAAAGGTTTGAGCGGATTGTGTAAAAGTAACATTATCGGCTTTAACATTGCTTTGCCAAATTTTAGAAAAGTCGATATGCCAAGCCAGCTTATGAGTATTTAGCTGTGCGATATTTAATAACTTCAGCTGTTTTACCTGACCTTGACTTTTAATTTGCCATTGCTCATCGGTATGATGATTTTTAGTGATGGTTAACTCACTTGTTAAACCTTCAATATTGATATCGTCAAGGCTGGTAATACCTTGTGATAACTGACCTTGTATTGACGCTTGTAACTTAACATCGTGTGCAAGCATAGCGGCAAAATCAGTTAATTGTTCCGCTAGTTGAACATTGGCATTAACTTTAGCTGATAAGTCACCAAGCTTGAGGTTATTGCTGCTCACATTTATCTTATCATTAACTAAGTCAATGTTGACTTGTGCTGCGGCTGGCCAGTAAATGTTAGTTTGTTCAGGTAGTTTATGTGGCTTAGCTTGCTTTGTCGGTGGAACTTGTCCAGCTGTTTTAGCTTGTGCACACTGATTAACCTCAGCGATATCAAGTTGGGTTGTTAATAATAATTCAAGCGTTGATGCTGCTCGCCAGAGGTAGATTTTTTCAACCTCTGTTTTCATCTGTAGTTGCAGTTGATTGAATAAAGCAGAATTTGCGGTAAGTTCAGCATTAACGAACAAGCTTGGCCACGTTAATTGATAAGCGATATTGGTTTTATCAAGCTGATATAAGGTTTGCTCGAGCATCACATCTTGTTTGGGTGCTGTGATCAAACCATTGGAAAGATATAAACCCTGCTGCCAATGCCAGTTGTTCGATAGATTAATGTTGTATGGCGCGCTGACTGTGGTGGTGAATTTAGCTTGCGCTTTGATCGTACCTTTTGAAGCAGCCGTTAAGCTAAGCTGTGGCCCCGTTATTTTGAGATCAAGTTGATGCGGCCATTTCTTAGTCGCTTGTACAAAACCTGCCGCCTTAATGTGATGATTTAAATAATTAAGTTTAAGCTCTGCCACACTGACTTTGTTATTTTTTAACGCCAATTTTGTCAGGATAACTTGGTCAACTTCTGCCAGAGCCTGATAAGAGCTATCTTGCTGTGGATTTAATTGTTGCGTGGGTTGCGCCTTTTTTTCACGAATAACCACCTGATTGACTGAGACCTTTTTGATATTAATGGTAAATGCAAGATCAAGCTCCGGCAACGGTGGCAAGTTTTCAAATATGGTTTCAGTATTTGTGTTGTTATTCGTACTTGTTGCTTGTGTGGTGTATTGCACACTCGCTAATTCAATAAGCTGACAAGTGAGTTGTCGATCAATAAGATCTAACCACTGACAAGAAATATGGATGTTTTTTGCCTGAACACTTTGCTCTGCTTCTTGCCAGGTTAGCTCGGCTAAATTAACACCTGACATTAACGCCCCTTCAACTTTACCTATTGAGACTCCGGCAATGTCAGCTTGATTTACTTGTGATACTAGCCATTTTAAACCGGAATTTGTCGCATAAAGCCAGGTTAATAATACCGTACAAACAATGAGCAGCACAGTACTGGTAATAGATGACCATTTAATGGCTTTTCGTGTTTTCATCCAATTCATAGATCAGGACCAATCGTTAAATGAAAACGCCACTCTTTATTACCATCAAGCGCTTTAGCCGCATCAATTCGGATCGCGCCAATAGGCGTCACCCAGCGAAAGCCGGTGCCAACCGATTGGTATAATTTAAAGTCATGCCAGTTATTAAAAGCATTACCTTGATCGGCAAAAACCGCCCAACGATAATTGTCTTTAAACAAATAATCAGCTTCAATACTTGAGGCAAGAAGGTGTTTCCCCCCTAATAGATCATCGTCAATCGCAGGTGATAAACTTTGATAAGAATAACCACGCACCGAAATATCACCACCAGCAAAAAAGCGATAATTAGATGGCATAGATTGGTTAAATTGTTCTGTGTCCATCCAAGTTGCACCAATACGCCCACGCAATAATAAACGCCATCGGTCATTGAATGCCCAAATGCTTTTAATGCGTTGATCGGTTTGAACAAATTGCATATTGGGATCACTAAGTTCATCGGTACTAAAACGAATAAGGCTTTGCCAACGCCAACCTTCATTTGCGGTAAAGGGATCTGCGACACTGTAATAATTTAATTGCCATGCTGGTACCAAATACTCAAGGTTTTGGTTGATATCTGCATCGGTTGTTAACAACTCTTTTGCTAAAGTAACCGACCATTGGCTCGACCAAAAAGCGTTTAATTGATTTAATAAAGAAGACTCCATTGTTAAGGTTTTACTTTGCCCTAACTCTTCATTTTTTATTTGGTAGCTAGCGCGATTTATCCACTGGCTTTTGGCATTATTTAACGGGATTTTATATTGAAAAGTGGCATTCACATCAGCCTTTTTTAATTTAACATTGCTCAGTTCAATACCGGCAATATAGCTATGTGCCCTTTTATTAACTCGACGATTATGCCAACTAATACCTAGTTTACCGCCACTGTCGGTGCCATAACCTAATAAGGTTTTTAATTCGTATTTGTCGGTTTCAATGGCTGAGATGGTTAAATCAACGGTTTGGTTTTGATGGTCAATAGTTTGTTCAACGGTAACTGATTTAAAAAATCCAGAGCGGTTTAACGCTTGCTGGCTAGCAAAAACAGTATCTTGATTGTAATAATCACCAACGGCAACTTTAAGGTAGGTAAAAATAAAATTGCGATCAAATGCCGTATTATCAAAAAATATTTGTTTGATAACATAACGATCACCACAGTCAAATTGCCAATTTATATCAGCATGCAAACCTTTAAGATCAACATTGAGTTGGCTATGGTTAAATTTTGCATTTAAAAAGCCGGATGATTGTGCGGATCTCAATAATTGGGATTTAAACTCGTTATATTCACCATGATGAATAATTTGTTGCCGGCTAAATGGCGGCTTAGCAAGTAACGCAGTAATATTGGGTGTAGCACTTGGACAGTTTAATTTAATGGCGATATCACGCCATACTACCGGCTGGCCTAAATCAATGGTTAACGTTTTGTGTTGATGATCACCCGCTAAATTAAATTCTGCTTGATAATATCCGAATGCTTGTAACGCTTTTTCAGCGGTATTAATAATATAATTATCGGTACGAGGAAAACCCATAGCAGATAACGGAATATAATCGTCATGAACCCGCAAGTGATTATAGATATTATTTTTAAATTTATTATCAACGCCTGATATGGTGAGTTTTGTGCCAATAAACTGATTATTAGCGTCACTTGCAAAGGCGAATTGCCATAAAAATAGCTGACAAATCGCCAATATGAGTATGATGCTTTTGAGTCGCAAGATAAACGCCAATAGTGAGCTACCTAAACGTTACTGATTAATTTTTAAAGCTAACGCTGGATCTAAACGCATTTGATGCCAGTTAATTCGCCAATCTAAATGTGGGCCTGTTGTACGGCCACTATTACCAACTGCTGCAACTACCTGTCCTTGTTTAACTTCATCACCAACTTGTACATATGATTTACTTAAGTGTAAAAAAGTTGAGCTAATACCGTGGCCATGATCTATCACCATAGTGCCGCCGGAATAAAACATATCAGGTACCCATAATAAAATAACACCGTTCGCTGGTGCTTTTACCGGATCACCAATTTTACCAGCATAATCTAAACCATAATGCGGACTTTTAGGCACGCCGTTATAAAACCGTTGGCTACCATAAACACCGGTGATAACACCATCAATTGGCGGGATAAAACCTTGAGCGAAGGCATTAAGATCACTTGATATTTCACGTATCGCTTTAATTTGCGCGCTGTCTTTTTTCGAGCGGGTTTGCGCTTTAACATTCGGGTTCATAATGGCTTTTTTAATGCCATTAACTCGTTGAATATTATATTTTTGTGGTGCCGGTTTTAAGGTTTTTTCAACTTTATTACCTTGGCTATCAGTAATAACTAATTGATAGGTATTGTTGTCATCACGTGAAAAACCAAAAGCATAATCACCAGTTGCGGAAACTTTTAATGGCTGATCATTGAGCATTACCGTGTTATTAGCTGCGGTTTTACCTACCATTAAACCGCCCTGTTTCACTTCGCCTGATAAATTAATAGCTAACTTATCTGCCGCTTGTGTTGATAAACACAGGGTTAATAACACAACATTGGCAGCACTAGCCAAATTAAATTTAAACACTTGCAATAGCTCCTTTAGCAACACCTTCATACGCGATCACTTTAAAATCATCTTCAGGTGATTGGGCTTTAAGTTGGCGAGCAATATAATCGGCTAATAACTCAACCGTTGAGTCGCAATCAACCTCTTCCAAAATTTTATCTTCTACCGCAATATCAAAACGGCCTTGTGGGGCAAAATAGGCAAAAAATTGGTGCTGATCTGTCAGCTTAGTTTTAGCATGATCCGATAATTCTATTTCAGCTTTGCTAACACGATCGGTATTGGTGGCAATATAAATATCTTCCCAACGCTGACACCAGTTTTTTTCTAACTTAATTGAACGCATACCGTTTTTAAATAATTGAATTTTAGAACGGTGACCATGAGCAATACGTTGGCAATTACCGTCATGCTTTTTTAAACCATGGGTGTAATGATAGTAAAAACCTTCAATTTTTTCAGGGCGAAGTGTTAAGGTTAAACCCTCAACGTTTTGTGGTAATTGCGCTTTAATAATGCTTTGTAAATGTGCAGTAACCGCTTCAATTTCAATGCTGTCAGCTGCAATTTTAGCAAAAGCACATTGGGGTGACTGCAAAAAGTAACTCGCGGTTTTACTAATAAAATCAACATACTCATGTTGTTCACGCTGACTATTAGCAACCGTTAAGTTGTTATTAAGCATAGGTAATAACAGCTTGTGATCAACGGCATCATCAATAATAGCTTTGATTTGCTTTTTCACAATACCAAAATCTAACACCATGCTTTGCTCATTCAGGGTGCCATCAAGCAGTACATCAACTATCCAGCTTTCACCAACAATACCACGTTCAGCACAAAGGTAAGAGAAATCAATTACGGTAAGGTCATTAACAAAAAGTTGCATTAAATATCCTAATTTTAGTGAAATAAGATAGGGTTAAAATTAAACAGACACTTGCCAGTTTATTTCTTCACCAGCGCGAATAGGCACAACTTTGTTGTCGCCAAATGCTAATTGTGCTGGTACCAACCACGGAGTTTTAGTTAAAGTAATTTTATCACTATTAATAGGTAAACCATAAAATGTTGGTCCATTGATACTGGCAAAAGCTTCTAATTTATCTAAAGCTCCGGCTTGTTCAAATACTTCAGCATATAACTCAATGGCCGCATGCGCGGTATAAGAGCCAGCACAACCACATGAGGATTCTTTTGCTTCAATGGCATGTGGCGCAGAATCTGTTCCTAAGAAAAATTTAGCATCTCCGCTGGTTGCCGCTTCAATAAGCGCTTCTTGATGAATGTTACGTTTTAAAATAGGTAAACAGAAATAATGAGGACGAATACCGCCTACTAACATGTGGTTACGGTTATACAATAAATGATGAGCAGTGATCGTTGCGGCTATGTTACTACCCGCTGATTTAACAAAATCGACCGCATTTTTAGTGGTAATGTGCTCAAGAATAATTTTAAGGGTGGTAAACTTTTCGGTTAATGGCTTTAAGACGGTGTCGATAAACACTTGCTCACGGTCAAAAATATCAATTGCATGATCCGTTACTTCACCATGAATTAACAACGGCATATCTTGGCGCTCTAACTCTTCCAGTACCGAATAAATATTTTCAACATTAGTAACACCCGATGATGAATTGGTTGTCGCTCCAGCAGGATATAATTTAGCAGCAAAAACTAAACCCGAGGCTTTAGCATCAATAATATCTTGTGCTGTCGTGGTATCTGTTAAATAAAGTACCATTAACGGTTTAAAACCACGAGTAGGATTTTCAGCCATGATGCGCTGATAATATTCCGTTGCTGATTGCACATTGGTAACAGGTGGCACTAGGTTTGGCATAACAATGGCGCGACCAAAATATTTACTGGTATCTGCAACGGTATTTTTTAAAGCGGCACCATCGCGTAAATGTACATGCCAATCATCGGGACGAATAATACTAAGAGTTGTCATTTTTTTTACCTATTTAAAGCTGTTTTTTCAACTTTCGTTAAGAAAGTGATATAAAAATTATTCTGAACGTTTATCAATTACGTTTATGCCAATAAAACTTAACATACTGATAATTAATACAAACTAAGAGACTATAAAGTAACGCGTTACTAAATGTCGTTATTTTCAGCGATTTGTTGTTTATTGTTTTCTTCAATTAAAGCTAATAATTGCGATTTTAAGTTGGGCGGCACTTTATATATGGTTAAGCTGTCATTCGCTTGATTATACACAACATCTTGGCCGAAGTGACTACGTTCAAAACTTAAACTTATGCCATTACCATAACCTGAATATTTAGTTACTTTATTAATAACCGCTTGATCATGTGGGAAGCTATCTTCTAACGGATAAGATTGCTCTTGGCAAAATTTATAAAAATCACCGGTATCATTTGAACTGTCGGTATTGATCACCTCACCCAGCTCTTTAATAGATACCTCTTGCGCCGATTCTTTTTGTTCTTTGCAATAGCTTAATAAGTCTTTACGTACTTGTTGTTTTTCTTGTGAATCAAGTTGATTAACATTAACAAAATCTTCTACCGCTTGAACCAAAGTTAAACTTTGCTCCTTCGTATTAACCCCTTCTTTACAAGATAAAAAATCCAAGAAAAAGTCAGACACTTTGCGACCAGCACGGCCTTTAATAAATGAAATATAGCGATTACCTTCAGCATGATTTTGATAATCAAACAAATCAATACGAGCGGCAAGTTGTAATTTAGCGGTGTCTAAATGTTTAGCTGCTGAAATATTCAAATCGCCATCTACTGAATAATGCTCGGTTACCGGAATAACCGCGGCAATAATGTATCGTCCGCCCATATATTCATAATGACAAATCACTAAATAACCCGTTTCAGCTAGGTCGTACTTGGCTAACTCTGTAGTTAATAAACCGGCAGCGTCAATACCAAAGTCAAAAAAGCTTTTGTCTTGGTTTAAATAATCTTCCATTATTTCGACAAACTTAGGTGCCTCATAGTTATTCGGTTCGGCGTCAAAAAAGCCGTATGCTTTACTCGCTTTACTGTTATATATTGCATGAAGGGCATCAACAAAATTTTCTATTTTATTGGTAACTTCAATTTTTTCAGGACCTTGGCGAAAGATAATCTCAGCATTTTCTTCTTGTTTTGAAATAAAATGCAAAGCAATATTAGAAATTATTAAACTCATAATGAATTGGTCAGTGTTAAATTTATGTTGCGTTTGATAAACTAACAAGCATTATCAAACTGAAGTAAAAAGAAATTATGCCTATTGTATCGAAGTATTCCAATGAACGTGTAGAAAAAATTATTGATCAATTAATGAATGTGTTAATTAATGAAGAAGCAACGCCTGATTTAGCCCTTATGTGTTTAGGTAACACCTTAACCTCTGTTATTTCACAAGTGCCTGAAAAACAACAACAAGCAATTGTTGAAAACTTTGTAAAAGCATTAAAAAATTCAATTAAATAACTGATAATAAGTAGAAAATTAATGGTGTCTCTGGTTTCAAAATCTTACAGTAAAAAATTACTCCGGTTGATCAGCTGGGGGCATTGGTTCACTTATTTTAATATTTGTGCGGCTATTTTACTGTCAAGTATGTATTTATTTGCAGAATCTGGCCCTGAAACGTTATTTGGCCAAGTATATTTAATTACAACTTGGTTTAGCCATATGGCGTTTTTAACCTTTGTTGGTTTTGTGCTAATTGTATTCCCGATCACCTTATTGTTTCCTTCGACTCGGTTTATTCGGGGCTTTGCTTCCATTGTTTTTACCATAAGCTTAGTGTTATTAGTATTAGATGCCTTTACTTACCAAGCGCTAGGGTATCACTTAAACGCCTCATCAAGTGAGCAAATACTTGAATTAATTAACAATACTATTGATAAAGACAGCCAAGGCTTTTGGACAACTACCCTTATTGTTGCCACCTTAATTTTAATTTTTGAATTAGTAGTCAGTAATTATGCCTGGAAACATATTCATCAATTACAGCAAACCATTTTTGCTAAATATACCAGTTTGGCCTTAGTTGCCGCGTTTATTTTTAGCCATGTGAGCCACATTTGGGCTGATGCTAATTTAGCCTACGACGTCCTAAAACAAGACACCTTGTTTCCATTATCATATCCATCAACAGCTAAAACCTTATTAACTAAATATGGTTTATTTGATGAGTCGTTATATATTGAAAATAGAACAGAACCATTAAGCTTTAGAAAAAATGTACCTAATTATCCAACTGTTAATACTTGCCCAGCTCAGCAACCTATTAAGCAGTCGGTTTATCTTATTCTCAATAAAAATGCATTAACGCCACAACAAATTGAACTTTATTCTCAACGTGTTAGCTCTAGTGTTATTCGACTAGGTCGACATATCGATAATGCCACTAGCCAAGATGCTTGGTTTAACTTTTTTTACGGCTTACCAACTATTTATCAAGATGGCATTTTACAACAACAAAAATCACCTGTACTTTTTCAACAACTAGATAACTTAGCGTTAGCAAAAAACTTAACAATTGTGAGTGATAAATTAACCGGTGATAGTGCTATTCAAGACACACCACCAACTTGGTTTATTCAACAATTTGACAGCGTAAAACCACTAACCAATGCTGCCGAGCTTATTTTTAGTCAGCATTTAACTCATCAAGAAGCTGGTTTACATATTTATTATTTTGATAATGAAAACGATGATCAATTAGCCTTATTTGTTGATGCCCTACTTTTATCACAACAGAAAAAAGCTGAAAAAGACATTATTTGGCTCAGCTCTATTGGTAATAGCGAAAAGGTAACGCAATTAATTGATAAAGCTTCATTGTTTGTTTGGCCACAAAGTAATAAAGAAAAGATCCGTGTGCTAACCAGTCAAATGGACATAGCCGCTACATTGATGCGTAACTGGTTAGGTTGTAACTTAGCAACTGAAAAATTCACGACAGGTGCCGATATTTTAAATTTAACGCAAGCTCGTGTATTGGCGAACTCAACAGAAGACGGATTAATGATTTTTGAAAAAGATAAATCTGTATTTGTTGATCAAACCGGTAACTTCCAAGGCTATTCACGCCAATTAAATGCACCAATTATGATAAAACCCGATTACCCTTTAATGATCAATGGAGTTCATCACATTAAACAATATGTTGGTGATGAAGGAAAATAACGAATTAACCACTTAAGTGTATAATAAAAAAGCAGTTAACCCTTTATTAAAGTAAATTAATTGCAATTGCTATTGAATAGATTAATATACTGCCAAATGATGTCGGGATATAGCGCAGCTTGGTAGCGCGTGCGCCTGGGGGGCGTGAGGTCACAGGTTCGAATCCTGTTATCCCGACCATTTCCTCCCTATCTAACGCTTTGTTTCTCTAAACTTTTTTATCAAAGCTTAACAAATCTAAATATTCTGTACTTTCAATTTTTTTGCTTCTGTCGCATTTTTATTGCATTCTAGTGTGAAAAAATATGAACAAAAATATGCAGCAATCCAAAAAAAGGAAATTCTATAACATAAATTATCTACACATTTCACTTATAATTCTGCGCTGCTAACGATATTTTCCATGTTCACGCTAAAAACTTTTTAATTAGCCTCGAAACACCAAAAGCTATGACAATAGCTAAAATAAAATACATAGCAACTAAATAGTTAGTAAAATTAGAAATATGAACCTCACCATTAGCTAAAACACATTGCCCTATTTTATAATCAAAGCTTCCCCCCTGATCTAAACAATCGTCGACTATAGTAAATTTATTAATCAATAAAATTACGATTATGCTAGTTACAACACCGATATATAACGAAATGGAATTTTTATTCATAATTACCTAATTCTTAACGCCTCATGAAAGAATGATAAAACACTGAACTACCTTGTTATCTTTTTATAGCTAACGAACACAGTAACTAATGCCACAAAACCACCCAAGCCATAATTTAGCATTTGCATTGGTACAGGTGGATACTTAGAGAATAAGACAGCAACTACTCCGATTGCGTCAATTCTGCCGGACAAGGCCACTACATAGATATTAAAAGTACAAAATTTAAACAACAAACGTGATAGCGGATACCCAACAACAAAGGTCGATGGAACTACAAACATACCAAGTAATACTAACCAAAAAACAAACCCGCTAAATGTATAGAGATGAGTTGTTACACAGTATGGGGTTAAAGTCTACGAGTAGCCGCTGACAAAAGCTAGTACTATAGTTGTGACAATTGCAGATATCAATAATGATTTTAGTATTGCTCGATTATCCATGACTACCTCATGAAATATAACACCGCAATATGGGGCGTACAAAGCTTGGCTAAAATTGGGAATGAAGTGACGCATCCAACCATAATTGCATTGTTATATGGTAATATCCGGTGAGCTTAGTCATGATATTAAAGGACACTCACTTAAATTTATTCTATCTCGGTATTCAAGAAAAAATATTCAAACGGCAGCATTCAGATATGCTATGGAAGTTCTTTAACTAATGCCATTAAGTCTTCCACACTATAATCTGGTGCTAATGCTAACGGATATAAAACTTTACCTGGGCGTTCAATAAAGGCAGCTTGCCACCCTGCTTGCTTAGCTCCTGCAATATCCCAACCATGGGCAGCCACTAACATCGCTTCTTTAGGCTTAACATCCATTTTTTTAGCAGCCCATTCATAAGTACGTGTATCAGGTTTATATAGGCTAATATCTTCAACACTTAAACGTTCATCAAAAAAGCTTAATAAATTGGCATTTTTAAATTGAGTATACACCCCTTTATTAGACGAGTTAGTCAAACTAACCAGAGTATAACCTTTTGCTTTTAGTGCTTTTAACCCTTCAACAACATCAGGATGAGGCGGTAAACTTTGTAACGGCGTAACAATAGCTTTTTTAGCAGCTTCTTTTGTTAATTCAATATCTTGTATTTCTGCCACCATCATTAAAGAAGCAACCCCAATTTCACCAAAGGTATGAAAACGTCCTGTGGTCGAATCAACTAACGAATGGTGTAACATAGTAGAAAACCATAAAGGTAATAAGTCATCACGACCACCTAATGCTTTACTCACCGATGTACGCATAGCAGACAAATCTAATAGGGTTTCATTAACATCAAAAAAGATCACCTTAGGTTTTTCAAACGGCTTATCTGCATAAACAAAAGATGTAACAGACAACAAAATAACACATAAAATAGCACGCATTTTCATAAAACAACCTTTTAGCAAATGGTTAGAGGGTAGATACAACATTAGAAGCAGTATAACGTCATCGACTAGTCGAATATACGATAAGGAAAAGTACTTTTTGAAAGAAAACGTTTCAATAAGTTTATTTTAGAAAGATGATTGTGATCTTGAATTCTAAGCTCAGAGACGGTGTGATATAAAGAAATGCCAGTAGCTAAAAATTAGTTATTGATTCCATAGTCACTTGTTAGCTGTACTTAGCCACCTGACTTTATTAGTGTAATAGTTTTTTTGTTGCCATTTATACAAATCTGATTCTTTAGATAAATTGCTATCTTTAACTCTATCCCAAATAGTTTTACCCCAATTATTACTAATTGTAGGGTCTGAACCAGATTGTATTAAGTAATAAGTAATAAGCGATATCGTATTGATTGAGCGAAGCAGCAATTGTTTTACTGTGTTTTTAACAGGTAAATGTAAGTTTGATAAAATGCCTTTTCTCTATTTAATTTCCAGTTGTTGTAGATGGATTTTTCAACAACGATAGAGTGAAAACAACACAAACTTCTCAGAACCATCGAGAGAAGATCTACACAGATATTTGCTTGCCCTGCACTATTCTTAATTTTTGACCATTTCAGTTCACCAACAATTCCACGTTTTTTCTTTAAATCAAGACGTATTTATTGAATTCATCAACCTTGGGGTTGGGGACACAAAGCAAACCAATAGAATAACAGCTGTCACTTCATGTCGTTCCACTTTCGTCGCCGTATACTAGATAGTCCAAGTGAGTCTCCGTACTCTGAGTGAAATATAACGCCTCAAACAGAGGCAAATAATTATTGGCTATAATTAGCGACGCAGGAGCAAAACCAACTGTTTTTTGTCGCTGTTTAATTGCTTGTTATGTGCCATTAAGCTATCCTGTACAAATAAATGTACAACAACACTTTGGAGTTACCATGGACGCAATAAGCTATACCGCTGCTAGAGCAAATTTAGCAAACACAATGGCGCATGTTTGTAATGACCACGCACCAATTATCATTACCCGTAAAAGTGAGGCACCTGTTGTTATGATGTCTTTAGAAGACTATAACGCAATGCAAGAAACTACATATTTACTTAGATCTCCAGCAAATGCTAGACAACTTTTAGAATCCATTGCTGAACTTGAAGCAGGCAATGGAACTGCTCAAGAGCTAATTGAATGAAACTAACGTTCTCAACCAATGCTTGGGAAGAATACCTTTATTGGCAAACAACAGACAAAAAAATACTAAAGCGTATTAATTTGCTCATTAAAGATATCCAAAGAACCCCAAACGAAGGAATTGGAAAACCTGAGCCGCTAAAACATGGTTTGTCAGGATATTGGTCTCGCCGTATAAATGATGAACACCGAATCGTTTATAAGCAACAAGATGGTTCTATTCTAATTGCACAACTCCGATATCATTACGGCACATAACGCCTTGTTAAGAGGCAATAAAATAGTCGGTTAAAATAAGCGAGGCATGAGCAAAACCAACTGTTCATTGTTCTGCTGAAATGACTTGTTAGGTTTTAATTACACCTAAACGTCGAAATTACGTTTTATGTAAGCCTTAGCATGACTTTTATAAAGATACAGAGCGACTGTAACTACCAGAGAAATTAACAACCAAGGCACAACTTGTTTATTAAAAGTGAAACCTGAATTCACACTTAAACCTATAGATTCAGATAGCAAGGCCGCAGACACTAAAAATGCCAAGTAAAGTATTACATTGTAAGCCTGAAATATTTGTTTGCGATACTTCATGATAAAAACCAACTGTTTTTTGTCCTGTTAAGCAACTTGTTATGTTTTTGAAGCTTTCCAGAGAGAATACAATGTGTGGGATATTAAGAACCCCATTAGATAAGATGTAAATAAAGTGAACATCTTTTCTTCACCACTTAATGTCAAAATTAAAAAAAGTCCCAAAGGTGTTAATAAACCTCGAAGGAAAAAATATGACCATTTAACATCATTACTATATGTACCTAACTCCATAAATTTATCAACTTGCTTCTCTATTGATAGATAAAGCGTACCAGTGATAAAGCATATTGCCTCACCACCAATTAATGGTTCTAATGGTATAAATAGAATCCAAAAAACACAGAAAGACCACCAGAAAATTCCAGCAAACCTCTTTCGTGACTCATATCTAGACATATTCATAAAAACATAACGCCTCATTCAGAGGCAAATAATTGTTGGCTAAAATAGCGACGCAGGAGCAAAAACCAACTATTATTTGTCCTACTTTAACGACTTCTTATGTACACGCTTCTTTTTCTTCATCATCAATTGCTCTGCTAGTTGCGCCTACAAAAATACTTAATATACCTGTAACAATATCTGAATTTTGATGTTTTTTAACTGGGTTTCCATATATATCTACTTTATCTTTATCGCGGTGTCTCTCACCTGCATTTTTAGCTACCGCGCCCACAAAATCACACGCTACATGTGACGATGTAGAAGAACAACCGCTTACGAGTAAAATTAAAGATATTACGTATATTTTTATTAGAACTTTAAGTGGCATATATACTCCCTGTGTACATAACGCTTTGCTAAGCGGCTAAGGACGCGTTTGCTATAATGCGCGAAGCGCAGCAAACTGTACGTGTCCGATTGAGCAACTTGTTATAACTTTACATTGCGTCGACAATTTTAATTATTTGTATCTTATCGTTTAGCAACTCAACTGTGAAAGTAGACCACACCATGCTTTTTGCCAATTTAGAGTAGCTTCTGACTGTAAACTGTCCTCTTGTAGAGGAAAGTATTTTAAAATCAAAACTATCTATATCTTGGTTCTTATTAGGTTTTTTTATTTTTCCAAATGCTTAGTTATCAGGTTAATATATTCGGGCTTATTATAGAAAAGAGTGAGTCCTTGGGCACTTGAACCAATACTTGTTTCTACTTTTAGCTCCCCTGAAAGATACTTAAATATATTCTTCGGATCGGCTTTAGTCTCTTGAAGCAAGAGTTCATTAAAACTTTTTAATTGTGATACATCTAATTTTTCCCCGTAACTTTCAAGTGACGAGAAAAGAAGTATAAATATAAATACCTTGAAGAACCTAATCATTTAAAACACCTAAAGTTATAACGCCCCAAACAGAGGCAAATAATTGTTGGCTATAATTAGCGACGCAGGAGCAAAGCCAACTGTTATTTGTGATCTGCCCCCGATAAAACGGACACATTTAAATTTATGCTGCCAGGGCTTCATATTCTATTGGTGAACAATAGCTTATCCCTGAATGCAACCTCATCGCATTGTAGTATTTGTTGATGTAACTGCCAAGCGTT